>OMKD01000225.1 GCA_900299495.1 Sphingobacteriales bacterium | reverse complement strand
TTACTTTTTCTAATTTTAGGAAGAAAACAAATACTCAATAAATTGAGGTTTAGAAAAAAACATACTTCTGATTAAAATGAGCATGATCTATTGGGTATGTGACCTATTACTTTTTAGAATCAAGCATTAATCAAGAGCAACAAGTATTTAGTCAAATTATTTTCGATTTGCTTCCTATTAATTTCATCTTAGGCATGTATTACACAATTACTAAGAATAATAATTAGTTCATGACTAAATTGAAACGATTTTCGCAAATCTTCTGGCTTTCTTTTCTCTTTGCCTCTCTGGCCTATGCCTGGTATTCATTCTATGTGCCTTCTAATGATATTAAATGGGCGGAGGATATGAATGAAGCCGAATTGCTTGCAGAATCAACTGACAAGAATCTTATGCTGTTCTTCACCGGAACCTGGTGTGTACCATGCAAAGTTATGAAGCGTCAGGTCTTTGCAGATAAGCAGGTGGCAAGTGCAGTCAACTCAAAGGTAGTACCTGTTATAATTGATGTAGATGATCCAAAGTCAAAGGAAATTGTCGAACGGTATAAGGCTGGTGTTACCCCAATAACACTCTTCATTGATGGAAATGGAGATGTCTTGGATTATGGAGTCGGAAAGATGGAAAAGGAAGCATTTATGGAAATGCTTAATGATATAGAAGGCTAAGTAAATTTCTTTTATTAGTTTGTTTGAGATTTAACTAACAGCAGCAATACCCCAATTCTAAGTTGAAGGAACTGCAGTTCTATATACAAATTAATGAAAGCAATGGATTACTTTAATCAAGAAACCGAAAGACTTCGGTTTAGGAAATTAACCAGAGCAGACATACCCGTTTGGACTGGTTTTTTTGTAGATAATGACAGACTAAGATTCCTTGGGATCGATTTGTCAAAAAAGGCTGAAACACACGCTACCGAGTGGATTGAAAAACAATTAGAACGATACGAAACGGAGGGGCTAGGTCATTTGGCGGTGGAGTTAAAGGAGACGGGCGAATTTATAGGCGTTGGAGGAATATTACCCCGCACATTGGAATCGAGAACCGAATTTGAAATTGCCTACTCCCTTCTGCCAAAATATTGGAAACATGGATATGGAACGGAATTGGCAAAGCAAATGAAGAAATTTGGTTTAGATCAGGTGCAAACGGATCGCTTGGTTTCAATCATCGATAAAGAAAATATAGATTCTATTAATGTGGCGCTTAAAAATGGAATGACCGTATTATTTGAGACGTCCTATTTAGGTATGGAGGTAGAGGTTTATGGAATAAGAGTTTAGCTTCCATGATAATATGTTCTAATTATGAAACTTAGGTTGGTTGATTTATTCATTTTGTTGCTATTTGTCTCTTGTGAGATAACACCAAACTATGATCCATTTGATGATCGGTTGAACGTTTCTGTGGACAAAATAATAGCTAATGGATGTGATACGATATCAGCTGGATGTGGCTATTTTAATCTGACCCGAAAAGATGGCTTGCTTAATCCATATTATCAGATATATCAGGAGGACTTTGATCAGGTAGTTGCTAAAGGATTTGATTTTATTGTAGATACTGTAGTTGTAGACGAATATGAATATGATTTAAGGTTGTTTGAGTGGATTCCTGAGTACACTATGACCTTTGAAGAAGCCTTGGAGCCCTATGGCTATGAACTGCAAAAAACTACAGATAGCTCTATTGTAATTATAAACAAAGAAAAACTGGATACCATTGAATTAGCTAAGCGCATAAGTTATTTGGACACTGCACGCGTTCAAATATGTATTAGTTATTTTAACTCACCGAATTGAGATTAGGAACAATGTTGTAAGATTCAGTATTGGATATTTCTTGCAGCTAGATACTTTTATAAATAAATGTAGTCCGATTCCATAAAGCGATTAAACCTAATGACAATTGAATAGTCTATGGAGGAAATCGAATTTAAATAATGTAATATGACTAAGCTAGGATATCTGTTTGTTTTCACAATTCTATTATTCTCAGCCTGTAATACGGAGGATCCTGTGTTTTTGATTGATGAAGCCCCAGTAGTTAAGGCCGAATCCTCATTTGCCGTTTTAGTGGAAGAAGATATTAGTTATGCCGAAGGACTGGCTCACAATGCGATGAGTGATTCTTCTTTTGCAATTTCGTTAAAGTTAGATGTATATACTCCGGATAATAATTCTTCCAACAGACCGGTTTTTATGTTCATCCACGGTGGTGGATTTACTGGTGGAATAAAACATAAGCCTGAGATAGTGGATATGGCAAATTTCTATGCGTCAAGAGGCTGGGTTTTTGTTTCTGTAGATTATAGAACGACCGAGGAGTTAGGTCAAATACAGGGCATGACAGAGGAAGAGTTGGTCAATTATTATAAAGGTATGGTACCTCAAGAGTGGATTGAGTTTACACTGGATGGAGCAACGAGTGCAGGACAGGTGCAACAGAGCTCTGCAATGTATTTGGCTCAAAGAGATTGTAAAGCTGCGCTTCGTTGGATTGTTGCCAACGAAGATACCTACAATATAAATATGGATTTTATAACTGTAGGAGGAGCTTCTGCAGGGGCGATTACTACGATTGCTCTGGGAATATCTAATCAGGAAGACTTCCGAGACGAGATTAGTGTTTCCGATGATCCTACCCTTACGACTACCAATATGGACCAATCCTATCAAGTGAAAAGTATGGTATATTTTTGGGGCTCAAACGTAAAGTTAGACGTTTTTGAAGGTGTCTATGGAGTGTATCCTTACGATAGTAATGATCCTGAGTTATTCATGGCACATGGTAATAAATATGATACGGTTACTCCTTACGGTGAAGCACTTGAATTGGAGGATATCTACGAATCTTTAGATATTCATAGTGAGTTGGTTACTCTGGATAGTTTCGGGCATGGAGCCTGGGATGCAGAAGTCAATGGAAAAGGCTTATCTGAGTTGAGTTTTGACTTTTTGGTGGAACGACAGGACTTGAGTGTGGAATAAAGCAAAACGGATTAATTTTAA
>OMKD01000224.1 GCA_900299495.1 Sphingobacteriales bacterium | reverse complement strand
ATCAAAGGTAATAATTTCAGATATGTATTACTATTTGACCTTAAAAATTAACCTTCAATTCATATTGCTATAAGTAACTGAAAATCAACACACTAAACAACACAACAACATATAACAATCAAATATTCAACCAATTACACTTTGGTTCAATAGTCAAATAATAGTATTAAAAGCTCGCTAATTCTACAGATTAATTTTGATTAGCACGTCCAATTGCTTTTATTAGATGCTCTAAAATTGAAAAGATGCCTCAAAACAAAAACGCCCTGATTCGTTATCAGACTATTGATGAATGTTTACGTAATACCGCTAAAAAATGGACCAAAGAAATGCTTCAGGAAAAGGTTCTGGAAGTACTTTATGAAAAAGAAAAAATCACTAAGTTATCTATACGAACCATTCAATTGGACATTCAACATATGCGATCCAATAAATTGGGCTATAATGCTCCAATAATAGTGTATGAAAGAAAATATTATAAATACGGAGACCCCAACTTCAAATTCTATGATTCTACCTTAAGCAAGACCGAGATAAAACACTTGATCGATGCAATGGATGTTATCAAGCAGTTTATGCCGTTCAAACAATTCCATGAATTATCAGATGATTTCACCAAGCTTGAACAAACAATTAGTAAGGATTTCAAAGACAATAATGAGCCAATTAAGTTTATTCAATTGGACAAAACGGAAACAACAAAAGGTAGGGAATACATCACTCCTATTAAAAATGCTTTAGTTAAGAAGATCTGTCTTAGAATCAACTATAAGCCTTTCGATGGACATATTAAAATACATAACGTATCTCCCCATATATTGAAGGAATATAATAACCGTTGGTTCCTCTTGTGCACAGATATGAATGACAAAATTCATACTATGGCCTTAGATCGTATTGAAAAATTAGAAGATTGGATTGCAGACGAATATCGTCCGTATAGGCTAGATCTAAATAATTATTTTGATAACTGTATAGGTGTATCGAAGACTTTAGATAAAAAACCCATTCATTTAATTTTCAAAATAACACCAAAGCAATATAACTACATCAAAACAAAACCTTTACATCAAAGTCAACAGGAGATCGATGCCAATGATGATTGGGTAACTGTATCCTTAGATGTAATTGAAAATTTTGAACTGAGGCAAAAACTCATGACTTTCTTACCTGACATAGAAATACTTGAGCCTAAGCACTTTAGAGAGGATATTAAAAAAACGTTAAAGAAAGCTTATAGTCTGTATTAAGCACAACATTATGAATCTATTAGACGTATTTATTATGAATTTCATCGATAAATTTTGATGAAAACATTTATTGAAAACATATTTGATAAAGAAATTAATATTAAATAATGATAACGACTTTTTTGATTTTAACGCTGATCTCCTGGATTAGATCCAAACAAAATGAACTTGGACTGGAACATGTAAGACCAACACAAGCTCCAAAGACCATGTGTCCGAAAGATCAAAGAATTGATTAATATTAAGGAGATAGACATAGTCTATCTCTTTTTCTTTCTGCGTGCTTTTTTCTTCTCCTCCATACGCGCTCTTCGTTTATCCTGAGCACGATTGACCTTCATATTCTTAGCCTGCTTTTGATGGAAAGCCCCTTTAGAATTCTTTAATGAATGCTGAGGAAGGTAGTTTTTCATTTTATAAACTTCCTTCTCCTCCTCTATCAATGCTTCTATAGTATCTACCTCTTCCGGGAATTCGATGAGTGCCAATTCCTTTTTCGTCAGCTCTTTTAAGGCCAGTAAGAACTCTTCTTCCTGAGGACGGAAGAATGAAATAGATATACCTTCTGCATCTGCCCGACCCGTACGACCAATACGATGCATATAATCTGAAGTAGTCTCCGGACAATCAAAGTTGATTACATGAGTCACTTCTTTAATATCCAAACCTCTTGCAATAATATCCGTAGCAATCAGAATACGAAGCTTTGCATCTGCAAATTCGTTTACCATTCTGAAACGATAGTTCTGACTCTTATTGGAATGAATCACACCTATTCCTTCTGAATAGGTTTCCGCAAGCTTATCAAACAGACGATCTGCCATTTTTTTGCTGGATACAAAGACAAGCACCTTGCTTAATGCCTCTTGCTTTAGAAGATGTAACAAAAGATTGGCCTTGGTATAATAATTTGGCACTTCATAACGATACTGCTTAATCTGCTCCAAAGGCGTACCATGAATAGCTACCTCTATTTTTTCGGGATTCACAAAGAAATCATGGATCATGCCATCTACCTCCTCTGTGAGTGTTGCAGAAAACATCAAATTCTGTCTGCGCTCCGGAAGTAGATCAATCAGGTTTTTCAATTGGGTTCTGAAACCAAGATTCAACATTTCGTCCACCTCATCGATAACAAGCTTTTTGATCGCATTCATCTTGATAGAACCGTCAAGACCAAGGTCCATGATCCTACCCGGAGTACCTACTACGATATCCACCCCTTCCAATAGCTCATACTTTTGAGTATTGATGTTTGCTCCACCATATACCCCTTTCACCCTTACGGTAAGATATTTGGATAATAATTTAGCCTCTTCCACTACCTGAATTACCAACTCTCTTGTTGGAACCAGAATCATTACCTTGGCATAGTTATCTTTTGAAAATTTAAAATCTCGTAGTAAAGGAAGCAAGTAGGCTATCGTTTTACCTGTACCGGTTTGCGCAATCCCTACCACATCTCTTCCTGAACGAATCTTGGAAAAAGCTTCAGACTGAATGGGCGTTGGATGTAAAAATCCAGCCTCGTCAACAGCATTTCTTAGGGAAGTCCCCAAATTTAAATCATCAAAAGTCCTCATATCCTATAAATTAGCTGCAAAAATACGCTTTTAATTGAAATCAGACTAGTATTCTTAACTCTATTGCCCTCTTCATCTGACTAATCCAACAAATACCACCTGTATTTGATGCCCAATATTGGTAAATTCGTTAAAAAAAAGTACTATATGTTAAGGAATTTAGTAAAACGTTAAAAAAAACTTAACAAATTTTTTCAAGCACGAAAACCATCTAAATACTATTAAAAACTGATGTTTATACATTAATAAAACCTTTATATAATCAGGATCAAACAAAAAAAGCGTCTATTTTTTTATGTATAAACATTTTTTTTTAACATATTTGATTATAAATTACACTTAACTTGTACATACCCCGTGAACGTATATCAGAAATAATTTAGAACACACAAACAGATATACAAAATGAAAACAAGTCAAAAAAACCGACATACAGCTCTTGGAATACCCAATCCAAAGGCCTTTGATTATTACAAACTACACATATCCGACCTTTTTAGACCTCAACAACAATATTTGAAAGGGACAATACTCCGGCATTGAACTTCATTCAATAGCGCTATGCTGCTATGGAATTCAGGTCGAGGCATTGACACAATTAAACAATACATAAACAAACGGTTTATGGGGACACTTTATGCCTACTATTCAACATCGTCCTCATTATAAACCAATATTCTATTCATTAAACCATTTAGTTATGAGTAAGACTCAATTTCTAACAACCATTTTATCAACACTAATTTTTTTCAGTACAGAAATCTATGCATTTCAGTACGAGATTATCCATTACGAAGCGGGAACTGTAGATCAGACTGCTTTCGATTTCAAAACTAAGTCTGACCGCAAAGTAGCCTTGTTCAAAGGTGACGATCAAGTACAGGCCTCCAATGAAATAAAAGAATTCATCAATGGAGACTGGACTACGCTTAACATGGCAGACTTAAACTATCAGGAAATCCAGTCTATTGACCTTGGCTTATCTGGTGAATTAATCATTGCAACAGCTGATGGACTGTATAAGCAAGTAGATGGAAATACAATTCCACTTCTAACGAACTACAATATTGATCTTGTAGAGGTAAATCCATTTGATGGGGCTATCTATTTCGTGGAAGAGCAGGCGCTTTACCGTTTTGACGGACCACTTAGTGTAACGCCAATGACTGAGAATATAGGAATTGACGATATTCAGTTCAGAAGCAGTTCGGCATTCTTAATCAAATCTGGAGCTGATCTTTACGAATACAGTAATAATGTATTGGAAGAGCGATATGTACCAGGTGGATTGAAGTATTGGTCTATGGATCCAAACAACAGAATGTGGATCGTAACGGAGGATAATCAATTCTTAAAGGAAAATGACTTCAGCAATTATTGGGAAATTCCTATTTACAGCGAGCACCTGATCATTGAAGGTACTACAGCAATGGACATCGACAAAGATGGAAATGTATGGATTGCCAATGAAGACGAATACGGAAGACTTATGAAGTGGGAACCTGGAAGCAGCAACTCACTAATGATAAGCACTGAGCTTTTATTTAATGACACAGAGGTGTTCCTTATCGAAAAGCTTATCAGCGATGAGGAAGGAAATCTGTACATGATCAATAATGAGAAGGAAACACTTATCGAATTATCATACTATAATCCTGTTTCAAGCACCAATACGCTTAATGAAATTAAATGGAACTTCGGCCCTAACCCGGTCGGAGATATCCTGAACCTTAATATTGAGGAAAGTTTCGATTCAGCACAATTAAACATCCTGGATCAAACCGGGAGAATCTTAAATCAGATGACTGTAACAGGTCAGTCATCACAACAATTAGATGTTAACGACCTCAAGCCAGGATTTTATTTTCTGCAAATCAGAAATGAAGAATTCCTGGCTATCCAGAAATTTATAAAATTGTAGTAGAAAGGGGATGCAAAACGCATCCCCTTCTTTTATTTTATGCCCAGTAATTTTGCAAGAGCAGTCAAAATACCCTCTTGCTGTATGGCCCTGAGTTCTCCTTTATCCAACCAAACGCCTTCGCAAGTCTCACAATAATCCATGATCACACGTTCATCCCTTGGATGTTCTGCTTTTTTCATAAGATGATCTTCTCCACAACTTGGACAATTTAAACCAATCAACTGATCAAGCTTTTTATCAATATCCAAAATCTCAATAGCGACAGGCTCCTGAATTCGTTCCAAATAATTTAACACCTCTTTTGACACCCAAATACCCTCACATAGAGAACAAGAATGGTATTCAAGGCTTTGGTTAGGTTCTACCTTTGTCTCTGTCACAAGCTCGATCTCACATCTAGGGCAATCCAACATCTTAATCCGTTTTAATGACTTTTTGATAAGTGATGCCAGAAGCATTACTCAATTTTAGTGTGTATATACCGGACTTCAAATCAGAGAGTTCAATAGATGCTGTATTTTTTCCTCTTAGTAATGCTAAGTCTTTAGTGAATACAGTTTTACCTGATGCGTCCAATAGCGCCAAGATACTACTTTGATTCCAGTTTGAGTGAATTTCTATACTAAGATCTGAACTAAATGGATTTGGATAGATCAATACGTCCTTATCCGAAGTCTGATCTCTGTAATCAATACTTAAAACATCTGAATAACTAAAGGACTGATCGAAGTCTATCTGCTTTAAACGGAACATAAATGTACCATAGCGGTCCAGTAAAAAAGATGCTTTATAGGTATTTCGATGCATACTATTATTGCAGGGTTGATCATGAATGCTCGTCCATAAACCTTCATGTAGATATTCGATTTCATAAGAAGCACAGTCATATTCATTGACCGTTTCCCAAACAAATTCCACTTGATTATCCGTACGTTCTGCATCAAAAGAAAGTAAATCAATTGGTAATACTAAACCTTGAAATTCTTCAATAAACACGCCCCATCGACCATCCTCTGGACTACCTCCTAAAGGTGTTCCACCACTTAAAGCTACCTGAGAAAAAGCCCAAATATCTCCATCACTTGGATCTATGGTAATACCCGCATAATCACCCCAACGATTCGAACCACCACCAAAGGTACGTTCATAGGTATCAGTTCCAGCTGCAAGCAATGTACTAGGACCAATTGACCCAGAACTTTCATCTATTGCCACTACATAACTACTTGCAAAGTTACTTCCATCGCATGCTGAAAAGACCATAGCACCATTATCACTATTATCAATGCAAATTGCCGGATTCCAGGTTTCCATTCCTGAAGAGATATCCTCACCATCAACTGCTCCATGATTATCAATAGAGACACTAGAAGAGGTACTACCAGATGCATTAATATTAACATAATAAGCAGAAATCTGACCAGCATTCGTTCCAGAAGCATGTTGCATGTTAAAGCAAGTCCATAATTCATTATTTGCCCATTGTGAATTCAGAGTCCGTCGATCATTAGATTCAATATCAATACCTCCACTTTGAGGAATATCATCAAAGAGCCCTACAGCTTCAATATCCCCCAAACTCTTATAAAACTGGGTGAAGGTTGGACTACTTAAAGGATTACTTATCGCATAAAACTGTAAAAATTCGTTACCACCTCCACTTAAGCCAGAATACCCAACTAAGTATGTTCCTAGTCCTGAGGGCGCTGTTCCAAATGTATGTGCAGGTTGGTTGGTAACATCATTGCCTCCTGCTTCAACCACTGGATCATAAAAAGTGAAAGCTCCTCCACTATTGGCAGGATCATCATCTACAAGCACGATACCATCATAAAAACCACCACTGGTTCCTTTGTCTACAATTAAAACCTGAGATGAACTACAGCTACCATTTCCAGAAAATTCAAAATAATTGCCAGTGACATAAATGGCTTCTTCGTCAATTGCAAAGCCTGGATAATCAAACCAGCAATCGTTTGCCCCAATTGTTTGAGCGGCATCAATTGCCTGGTAATACCAGCTTCCAGTTGGATCAGCCGTTGCTGAAACAGCTAAAAATATCTTTGATAAATTTGGTCCAGTATCTTGTTCAAGGGTTACCACCAGCCAGCGATTTTCATACTGATCCCAGAGAATTTTTGGATCAAATGTGCCTGTTGCAGGAGATAGTGAACTGAAAAAAGTAGCTAAAGATTGTGGATATCCAGGAGCGCTTACTCCAGCCTTAGTATAAAAATCTATAGCAGTATTTACAACATAGCCTATATGGGAAGTTCCAGCAGCACCGTGTACATCAGGAGGTATATGATAGAACCCCGAAGTACTGGCCTCAGTATCAAAATTGAGTCCAGTAATGCTTGTGCCAGTAAGTAATTCAGCAGCCTCGAAGCCTCTATTCAATGATAAAGGAATTGAGGAATGATATACCTTTTTCTTCTTCTTAGGAAGTGGCTTCTCATAGTACATCCATATTTTGCCATTTTCATTGACAATGCTATTGGCATAAGCTACAGGATCTGAATATTGATCAGCAATAGCCTCGACATATTTATCGAAACTGATTTCTGTTGAATCCAAATATACATTCTGATTGATTTCTGGTGTCCGAAAGTCTAGTTGACACCATGCGGTTGTTGAGCTGAGCGCAATTAAGATAAAGATTGGGAATTTCATATTAACAGGTTGTATTTCAACCTAATATAATAAATACAATATATAAATCCTTATAATTCACCAACTCCCTGACGAATAATCTCGATTTCGCCATTATCTATCTCAACAATTGTAGAGGCAGTATGCTGACCATATCCTCCATCGATAACCATATCCACATCGTTCTCGAATCGCTCAAAAATCTGATAAGGATCAGTTGTATATTCAAGAATTTCATCTTCATCGTGAATAGACCCAACAGCAAGCGGGTTACCTAATTGATTTACTAATTCTAAGACAATAGGATTATTTGGTATACGTACACCAACACGCTTACGATTCGCACCAAAAATCTTTGGAATTTTATTACTTGCTTCGAGTATGAAAGTAAATGGACCAGGAAGGCTCCTATTTAGGACTTTAAAGGTACTCCTGTCAATAGGTTTTGTATATTCCGTCAACTGAGAAATACTAGTGCAAACCATAGAAAATCTAGCCTTATTCAATTTAACACCTTTGAGTCTAGCCAATTTCTCTAATGCTTTTTTATTGTATAAATCACAAGCAAAACAATAGACTGTATCCGTCGGAATAGCAAGAATACCACCCTTTTTAAGGCATTTTACCACATCATCTATTAATCTCGGATTTAAATTTTGCTCATTGAGTTCCAACAGCATGTATTACTCTCTTTTTTCACTAAGCAGCTGAATGCTGACCGTAGCAAGTTTGGAATTTGGAAATTGGCTATTATGCATCTCTACCGGATACAACCCTGCTTCCGATGCAATACTACGAAAAACATCTAATTCTACAATATATTGATCTGAAAATCCGTGCGTCGCGTCATATGCTGAGGCAGCAGTTTTACCAAGATTTTGGGCGACAAGACTAGGATCTACCGTATGTAATTCAATAAGTAGCAATCCAAATTTTTTCACATAAGGAGCCCAGTTTCTAAAATGCTGCAGTAAACCTTCTTCGGCTTCATTTGGGGATATCCTCCTCCCCCGAAAAGCAAATCCACCAGTTGATGTACTTACCCTGTCTTTATCTATTTTCGCGGGGTCTTCCCATACACGATTATGATCTAAAAATGTTCTGATATTCAAAAGATCCTTTAGGTCTATACCATAATCATTATGAAGATCTTTTGCCAAAAGGTCTGGCCTGCCTATATCTCCCCATATAACCTTTGCCCATACATCCGCTTGAATGAGATTTGCTCTTGTGACACTTAATGCAGCCTGATTATAATCAGCTCCTACTAAAAACAATGGATGTTCTTCCAGCATCTTCCCTCTTGCAGTCCGTTGTTCAATAACATTAAACAGGTGCTCTAAAAATGCACCATTTCCACAGCCCATATCGACAATTCCCTTAGGTTGTTCATCGATTGGTCGATTAAACAACTCTATGATTATATCATCAATCTTTTTGAAGTAAGTGGTATGTGCACCACCGGAGCCCCAAACGTTCATCTTT
>OMKD01000223.1 GCA_900299495.1 Sphingobacteriales bacterium | reverse complement strand
CAAAATTATAGATACCCTTAAGACTTGGAATTTGCTCTTCAAAGTCCTGTATATAAAGTTGAATTTCTTGTGAAAAGGAGAAACAAAACTTTGCTTTAGTATCACGTAAATGATTGATGGTGTTGGCTAGATTTTCCTGTGTAATCTCAATTGGAACCACAATAGCACCTACAGAAGATATAGCTAATTCTACCATCATCCACCAAGCGTCTGTGGTTGGTCCGAACAGACAAACATAGTCTCCTTTTTTTAGGCCTTTATCGATAAGATTACAAGCAATACTTGTAACATGCTGGCTAATTTTCTGAGAAGAAAAATTAATTTTTTTTCCAGCCTTGAGATGACCAAGTGCTTTCTTGTTCGGAAAGAACTGATTCTGATAGGTTAAGATATCGAAATATCGTTGAGCCTGCATGATTCAATGTAGTTAGTAAGAGTTATATATAAAGTAATGAATATTAAATCAAAACCATAATCTTATAAGTAAGTTTTTAAGAGAGATGAAGGGTGGAAATTTTAATAAAAATTGACAAAAATGCTTATTAAGACTAGTGATTTGTGTTTTTTTTAAAATTAAAACAATAGATTGCTATTCTTCAAAAAAGACAAAAAAAATACCGACATTGTTACAAATCGTATTTTACTGTTTTGAAATTCAATAGCCAAAGGCAAAACTTCACATTATGAATCGTTTTTTCTACATGAAAAATTATTTATTTCTTATAATTTCTTCCTTTGTTTTAGGAGGAGCTGTCCAGCTACAGGCAGAGGGTTCAGATTGGGTTCAAAGTGCAGATTCCTGCTTATATAAATTGGATCTTTTTGACTCTTTAGGTGATGGTTGGAATAATAATTCAGTTGTTGTAACTGCAGGAAATACCTCCCTTACTGTTACCCTTGAGACAGGTACAGCTGTATCCTATGATATTGTTGTTTATAATGGAGAATCTATATCTTTAGAATATACGGAAGGAGGATCTACAAATGTAGATGGTTCTTTCAAGCTGTATAATGCTTTTGGCGGAGAATTATTCGCAAGTGGTTTTAACCCTGACTATGGAGTTCTTTATGATGCTCTAGCTGATTGTTCTTGTCAGGAAGTGGATATTACAACTGCTGTGGCAGAGACGTTTATTGACAGTGTATATCTTGAATGGGCAGATAATGGTTCCGAATCATATTCTATAGAGTATGGACCTGCTGGTTTTCCTTTAGGTCAGGGTGCTGTAATTAGTTCTAATTCAAACGCTGTGGGAATCTCTCCTCTTAACTCTGGCCTAAACTATGATTTTTATATCAGCAGTGATTGTGGGGATGAATTTTTACCTTCTGATCAAGTCGGACCTGCTTCATTCCAAACAGAATATGATTTTTCTTCAGGTGGAGGAACCTGTACATTTACCCTTGATTTATTCGATACATGGGGAGATGGCTGGAATGGTGCTGTATTGACTTTAGAAGTAAATGGAGAATCAACGGATTATACCTTTACAACCGGATTTGATGCTTCTTTTGAAATTACACTGAATGCCAACTCTGTAGTAAATGTGTCTTATGTTGGTGGGTTCTTCGAGAATGAGGTAAGTTATGTATTGACAGATCCGGACGGTAACATAATACTTGAAAATGGTCCTTTTCCACCTCAGGGGGAAAATATATTTACCTTCTTAGCTTGTCCTAATTGTTTGGGTGCAACAGAGTTTAACCTTGATTTTGCTTTAGCAGATTATGTAATTTTTTCTTGGAATGAGCCACAGGAAAACGGAAGCTTTGAGTTGGAGATTGGCGATATAGCTTTTGTTAGAGGAACAGGAGATCTATATACCTTCTCAGCGGAAACTTTGAGTGCTGAAATTGGTGGACTAGAAGAGAATACGTACTACTCAGCATACCTTACATTTTACTGTGAGGATGGTGACGTAGGTACTACATACGGACCTATAATGTTTAAAACCAGCTACTACGTGGATGTAGGTGTTTCTGATCTATATGATCCAAATGTTGTGGATTGTGATATTGAAGTTGGAAACGGAATTAAGGTTGAATTGAAAAATTACGGACAGAATCCGCAGTCATTGATTCCTGTTAAGTATGCAGTAAATGGCGAGGTGGCTGATATAGATATCCCATTTGATGGGTTCTACACAGGTGTGATTGGTTATGGTTTCGATGATGGGTTCACATTTGACGAACAATATGATTTCAGCTTACCAGGTGAATACTATATAAGAGCTTGGACTGAATTAGAAGAAGATGCAAATCTTGTAAATGATAGCTTCGAGTTATTACTTAAAACTGCGAATTTCCTTCCATTGAAAGAAGACTTTGAGGATGTCGCTCTTCCGGAAGGATGGACAACGAGTACATTTTTCGGCTTTTATCCTCAGGGTGCGCACAATAACTCTTCAGCATGTTGGGGTGTAAACTTGTGGAGTTCATTTAGTTCATTAGCAGATCTAACGACAGACCGATATGTAATACCTGAAGAAGGTGCTACGCTTTCTTTCGAATATCGATATACATTATGGTCTGCAGGTACAACAGGCTTTGATTTGGGTGATAACAAATTAAGTGTTCAGATATCAACAGATTGTGGAGAGACTTATGACCAAACAATCTATGTGATCAACGGAGATAACCATACACCAAGTGCTGAATTTGCAATGGTTGAGGTGCCTTTGGATCAGTTTGCTGGACAGGCGATAAATATTAAGTTCTTCGCAGAGTGGGCTGTTACCGATTACTGGTTAGATATAGATAATGTCAACATTCTTGGTTGTCCACCAAACCTTGGAATCTATGCTACCGTTACTGGTGAAACTGCTTCAGATGCAGGTGATGCATCTATTCAAGTGACTAGTCCATTATTTGGTCAGGAGCCATTTATATATTCTTGGTCTTCGGATCCTTTAAATAATTCTCCATTACTAGATAATATTGGTGCTGGATCATACGAACTAACTATTGTTGATGATAACGGTTGTTTAGAGACATTCTTCTATACAATAAATGAAATCCCGGTTAATACATTAAATCCAGAGATTGCATTTAATTTATTTGAGGTAATGCCAAATCCAACCTCAGGAATGCTTTATATAAATATCGAATTAGCTGAGCAAGATGACTTGAATATTGAGTTATTGGATAATGTTGGTCGGGTTATTAAAACGCTTAAAGCGGATCAGGTAAAAGATTGGTCTGAAACATTAGACATGAGTGGATTTGCTTCAGGAATGTACTTCCTGCGTGCTTATTCAAACCAGTCATTGATGACAAAGCGAATTGTTTTGAATAAATAAGAAAAAGTCATTATAATTAAAGCCGCAACATTGTTGTGGCTTTTTTTGTTTAAAATAGACTTTACTTGGATCGAAATCGGTTATTAGGCTATAATAAAATTGTATGGGTATGAAGATTGGGATAGTTTGTTATCCAACTTTCGGAGGGTCAGGTGTATTGGCTACTGAATTGGGCCTTGGGCTTGCTAAAAAAGGTCATGAGGTACACTTTATTACTTATAGAACTCCTTTCCGGTTGACTTCTTTTCAAGAAAATGTTTTTTATCATGAGGTTAGTGATTTGAATTATCCATTATTCGAATATGTACCTTATGAGACTGCACTTGCTAGTAAACTTGTAGATGTTGTCATGCACGAGGGATTAGACCTTTTACATGTACATTACGCAGTTCCTCATGCTTCAGTGGCTTATATGGCCAAAAAGATATTGCTACGTAAAAAAGGAAAATATATTCCAATTGTTACAACTCTGCATGGCACGGATATAACACTAGTAGGAAGAGACCCTGCTATGGCACCCGTCGTTAGTTTCTCTATTGATAAATCAGATGGTGTAACGGCTGTTTCACATGCTCTAAAGAAGGAGACTCAAGAAACCTTCGAGTTACAAAATGACATCCACGTCATTCATAATTTCATTGACCTAAATCGATTCAGCAGACAAAATAAAGAACATTTTAAGCAGGCTATCGCACCAAATGGCGAACGTATATTTATTCATGTTTCCAATTTCAGAAAAGTGAAACGAGTAGGTGATGTGATCAGAATGTTCGCATTGGTTGAAAAAGAGATTTCATCAACGCTCCTAATGATTGGAGATGGTCCAGATCGTTATCAAATGGAAGCCTTATGCAGAGAAATGGGGCTTTGTGATAAAATTAGATTCTTAGGTAAGCAGGAAGCGGTTGAGGAGCTTTTGGCTATTTCTGATATCTTCGTAATGCCTTCTGGGAATGAAAGTTTTGGATTGGCAGCACTGGAAGCAATGGCTTGCCAGGTGCCTGTTATTTCTTCCAATGTTGGGGGGATTCCAGAAGTTAATATACATGGAGTTACAGGTTATATTTCAGAGGTTGGCGATATTGAATCTATGGCTAAGAATGCTTTGTCCATATTGAAGTCTGAGGAAGAACTTACTAAATTCAGAGAGGCCGCCCTAAAGCAGGCTAAGCGATTCTCCATTAATAATATCCTTCCTCAGTATGAAGATTATTACAAGAAAATAATCGAGACTAAGGTTTACGTTTAATTGGTTAGCGCACGATCATTAGTTTTCCAACAGTGGTTCTTGGTTTGTCAAAATTTTCATCTGAGCTGGCGAAAATAAGGTAAACCCCTGTTTCTACCTCTCTACCTTTTAGGTCACGGCCATCCCATACTGCTTGTCCTCCTAGTGCGTCTAACTCATAGACTAACTTACCATCAACAGTCGTAATTTTAATTCTACTGTTTTCAGAGACTCCACGAATTGCTATTGGTCCATCATAATCAGGTCTTACCGGATTGGGGAATACTTCAACTTCGCTATGGAATTCCCCTCCATCCAACGCTTCTCCTCGAAGTACCATTATACCTTCAGAAGTTCCAATGTATACTTCACCATTCGAAGGATGAAATTTGATGACCTTTATACTGTTTGAAAACAGAGGACTATTATCTACATCAAGCTTAAGAATTTGTTGCTCTCCAGATTCGGAATGTACAAAAATTCCATTATCAGTTCCGAACCACTTTCTATTTGCACCATCAATTCCGATACAATTTATGTTCTCAGTTTCTAATAGATACGCTCCAATATTATCTGTTGTGCCTATTCGAAGTGAGCCTTGGCAAACTCCTTGTTCAAAGATATTTGAGGCACAATCAAAAACGATTGGACCTTCTTGTGTTCCTACCCAGACATCCCCGTCCTTATCTACAGCAATACTGTTTACATTATTAGTTGGTAGGTTACTGTTACTTGTATTAAGTACTCTGTATCGATCGTCATTTTGGCTAAATGGATCGTCTCCTGAATCATACACCAACACTCCATCGCTATTTCCTGCTATCACAAACCATTTGTAGTTATTATTATCAATAACAAGTTTGATTAATTTAGTTTTGCCTAGAGCATCGAATTCTTTCCATTCTGAATTTGTATCCCAAACAGATATTGGATTGGGTGAACCATAGTTTGCAATCCAAAGATTGTTGGAATCATCAAAAGCCAGATCTCCTATACGGGTGCGTGTAATATCTCCTGGGATATTGTCTAAGGTTGAATTGGAGTCATTATACACATTCATCTCATCAGCAGCACGATCAAAGTGAACTAGGCCATCTAGATAAGAACCAAAGTAGACGTCATTCGTTTCTGGGTGAACTTCAACGGAACTCACATCATCAAGCCCTTGTATATTTGAATATTTAAAACTATTGTCAGCGTTTTTAATATTATTGTATCTTTTCCAGTTTCCATTTTCATAACCTAATAAACCACTTCGATTTGATAAATAATCGTAATTCACACCGTATCCTCCTGGAGCGACAAAGATTTCTTCTCCATTTAATTCAATATCAAAAGCCCCTTTATCTGCAATATTGTTAGGATAGATTTCTCCGCAGCTGTATTCAATACCGTCAACAGAAGATAAATATCTTAAGGGTATAAAATTGTCGCTGAGCCATATCTTTCCAGTTTGATCTGCTATGGCATTTTTATTCTCTCCAAAACAGTTTGCATTTTCTGGTTTGATATTACTGAACGGGCTATCCAATGTCTTTCTATAAAGAGGACCGTCGGTGCAGTTCTCATCGGGGCATGCATATCCCACAAGAAGTTGGCCATATGATGTATTTATGTAAACTGCTGTATAAGTATCATCTTCAAGCACTTTCTCAAATGTATTTTCTGAGTAACTAAATACGGCGTTATCGACACCTAGATACAAGGTGTTTTCAAATACATTAAGCGCATAAGATTCGTATCCTGGAGAAAATTCATCACTATCTAAAAACGTCCATGTTTCCACATTATCAATGTTTGGATTGCTCTTATCAGAATGATAGATGCCTTCATTGGTTGCTATGTAGATCTCGTTATTGAAAACGCAGGAGTTATATACATTAAGTCCAAGTTTACGAGCGGTGAAGGAGAATTCTTCCTCTGCGATATTAAATCTGGATAAACCAAAGTTGCTAGAAATCAAAATACCCCCTTCTCCATCTGCATAAACGGAATTTATTTCTTTGACACCTTGAGTGAAATTGAAGTTCTTCAAATCAAAATTGGTTCTTATGCCATTATCACCAAGAATATCAATAATTAGAGATTCGTAGAACAGGATAAGACTTTGTGAGTTTTCATCAAAAATACAGTGCTGAATATTGATATCGCTAAGACCATTAACCCTGCTAAGGCGATCTTTTGAAGCACTGAACTTATCAAGCATAAGAAGACCAATATTTGATCCAACATATACTTTATCCGTATCTTGCGTTACGGATGTGGCAACATTATAAGGAATAATTGCTCTCCACTCTCCTATTTTTAAAGTAGATTCCTGTGCAAACGAACTAACTGAGATAATTAATCCGGTGATTATGTATAATAGACGATTCATATTTCTAATGATTTACCCTATAGTAAAGTATTATTTTACTAAGTATTGCAAGGAGGTAGAAGTTTAAACTTATTTATAGATAGTATTATCCAAAAGGTATCTGTACACAGGTTCAGGTACCATATATCTAATGGATCGGTCCGCCTTTATTTCAGCTCTGATGAAGGATGCAGATATGTTTAATAAGGGGCCTTTATTAGTTTGAACCTTTATACCTTCCAAGTCAGGAATGTCAATATCTGCATCTGGTCTTTGATAGACAATAATTGGATACTCTTTAGCTAAAAATTCGGCATTTTTCCATTTATGAAGACTCTTGATGTTATCAGAACCCATAATCAGGGAAAAACTATGATTAGGGTGTTTTTCCCTTAAAAATATAAGTGTATCAGAAGTATACGACGGTTTTGGAAGCGAGAATTCAATATTGGAAGATCTCAATTTTGGATTGTCTTCAATAGCAATATTTACAAGATGTAGTCTGTCATAGTCAGGAGCAAGAGATGCTTTTTTCTTGAAAGGACTATGTGGGCTAACAACGAACCAGACTTCATCAAGATTCTGATTTTCTAAAATACTATTAGCTATAATTAAATGACCTGTATGTATAGGATTGAATGATCCGAAAAATAGACCGATCTTCATGGATTGCTTTTTTTTGCAAGTTAAGCATATTTAGACAGACCTAAATTATTTGCCCTTAGTCATTTGTTGCTATCAACCATTTATTCTCCTGCTTGATCAGGAAAAAGGTGTCATTATAAGTTTCTTGAAAATTGAGATCCTCGATTTTGGCATAGCATGTAGCTTTGTTTCTATTCTCTGAACATCTAAGGCTAATAAATTTACTGTTGCTAATGAGCGTGTCCTCTGGCATGGTTTCCATGTATTGTTGAAATTCTGATAAGAATTCAATGGTCTTTTTATCCGCTAATCGTTTAGCCTGATCAAAATCATTATTGTCTATTAGGAATTGCCAAGATCGGACTGTGCTTTCTGGTTTATCCTGATTAAGCAAGGAGGAACGTGAACCCTCGTTTTGTTTTGGTTCTATTTTGTTTTCGCAGGCTAATAAGGTAAAGCTTAAGATTACGGTGGCTAATAAAGAAAATCTCATGGTTAGTATTTGGTAGTCTAAAATAAAAAAACTCAAATCAATTTTATGATTTGAGTTTTTAAAATTCTTTAATTAAGGGTCTATAATATTGTATTCTGCAGGATACTGCTTTAAGTATTCAACATATACTTTATCCTCAGGGTTTTCCTTGGAGCTATAATCATCTATCCTTTTTTCCCAATTGTCTTTAAGCATGTTGATTTGAAACTGAGCTTCACATTCTGTCAATATTCCTGAGTAAGTGGTGTCCCATGAATGATTGAAATGAATGTTTTCACTGGTTCCTGTGTCTTCAGTGCAAATGGAGTAAGAAGGATTAATGATTTGGATAATAACTTCTTTAGATTCAAGGCATTTAACGTTGTCTTTGTTGCATGCAACAAAGAGTAACGCCATAACTGGCATTAACTTAAGTGTTTTCATTGGAGTTGGGGTTTGTGTTTATTTAATTATTTTAAAAGAACCATAAATTAAATGTAATAGGGGATTGTTGCATTTTTTGATTGTCAATTTATGGGTTCTTTCATTAAATAATGTATTGATTGTCTAGGTGTAGACAAATCAATTTTCATCATCTGAAATTGTGAATGAAGGAGGATTATTACTGAAGAAGTCATAATAAATACTGTCTTGATCACTAAGATTTGCATTGTCTTTATGCTCATTCATCAACATTTCCCATGAATTTTCAAGATCCTCAATGTATTGTTGAGCATCACATTCAGACATGATGATTGTTTGGGTGGTGTCCCATTCATGTTCAATTCGGAAAGTTTCATCTGTAATTTTACAAATTCTTGCGGATGGTGTTATAGATTTGATAACTACCTGCTTGTTTTCAAGACATTCTACCTCTTGGTTTGTACAAGAGAACAACATTGCAATTGCAAATAAAGGGGTGATTGTGTTTTTCATACGTTCAATGATTTTGGATATTTTAGTAACATTGAAACGTTAACCGGTATTTTATGATTGCAAAAATACCGTTATGAAAAGTAAAATAATAGCTAAAACAAAATGGTAACTAAACTTTAAGGTTTGATTTTCAGGAGTTTATGTATTGTTGGGGATTTTGTTATTATGGAAAATAAAAATAGGGGATTATTACAATCCCCTATTTTTATTTGTTATCAAACACTTAACATGACTGGCATTACTAACATTAAGATGCTTTCGTCTTCCAATTCCTCTGCCGGAAGTAGGATTCCTGCAGTAGTTGGAGAGGATAATTCCATTTTAATTTCGTCAGTTTCCAATACGCCCAACATTTCAATTAGAAACTTCGCGTTGAATCCAATTGTAAGTGGATCTCCTTCATATGAACAACTTAATTGCTCTGCTGCTTCATTAGAGAAGTCCAAATCCTGAGCGGAAATATTCATGTCGTTATTATTGATATTCAATACGACTTGATTCGTTGTTTTGTTGGCATATATCGCAATACGCTTTAAAGAGTTTTGAAAATCCAGACGATTAGCATTTAAGTTATTAGGATTATTCTGCGGAATAACTGCTCTATAGTTTGGATAGTTTTCGTCGATCAGTCTACAACTAAGCTTTGTGTGTTCTGATTCGAAGAAAACATTTGAACCGTTATATTTTAGCTCAATCATGTCAGATTGTCCAACTATACCTTTTAGTAAATTCAAGGCTTTTTTAGGAACGATAAAGGACGATCCAGAGGTAATCTCTAATTCTTTGAAGGTATATTTAACCAACTTGTGTGCATCTGTAGCAACAAGTGTTAACTCATTATTTTCCAATTGGAAATAAACGCCGGTCATAGCAGGACGAAGTTCGTCATTACTGGTAGCGAATATTGTTTTATTTATTCCTTGAGTTAGTTTATGTCCGGGTATAGAGAGCGCAGCCGGGCCATCAGCTTCTGGTATAGTAGGAAAGTCTGTACCATTTTCACCAGCCAGCTTATACTTACCATATGAGGAAGTGATTTCAATATTGAAATTACTTTCATCAACCTCTACTGTTATAGGTTGCTGAGGTAAGGCTTTTAAAGTCTCAAGTAATATTTTGGCAGGCACAGCAACTGCACCATCTTTGTCTGCTTCTACATCCATTTGTGTAGTAATAGCAGTTTCAAGATCGGTAGCTGTGATGATAAGTTGATTTCCCTTAATCGAAAATAAAAAATCTTCAAGTATTGGAAGGACTGGATTAGAGCCAATAGCGCCACCAGTTACTTGCAATTTTTTTAACAGATCAGACGAAGATACGCTAAATCTCATTTTGGTTTATTTTAATTGTGATGTCAGCAGAGATAGCTAAATTACAAATTTAAACTAAAGCTTTGATTTGAGAACTTATTTTTCCCAACATTTTGTGGATAAACAAAAGAATAAAGGGTATTTGTTCTATTTTTGTGCATTAATTTTAATAAAATTCTATTTGATTAGATAAATCATGAAAATGGAGCGGAAGACTTCCTTCTTAACCGAAAAATATAGAAGCGTGGACAGAAGTAGGGTGCCTGAAATAAAAAACATTAATAGAATTGCAATTCCTGAGGTCAAAACTTTGGAATTATCCAATGGAGTAAAGGTTCATTGCCTAAATTCAGGGACTCAGGATGTGCTGAAAATTGAAGTTGTATTCAATGCTGGCCGTCCCGTTGAACAGAAGAAAGTTGCATCGAGGGCTACGCAGGAAATGCTAAAAGAAGGAACCTCTACTATGAGTAATCAGGTGATTTCTGAGCGTGTGGATTTCTTCGGAACTTACATTGGAAGTACATTTAATCTAGACTCTAATACCATCGGCTTCTATTGTTTAAGTCGTTATTTCAAAGATATCCTTCCCATATTATCAGAGGTGCTTTTTGATCCTGTTTTCCCTGAAAAAGAATTAGCTGCATGGAAACAAAATTCTAAACAAAAACTGAAAGTGGATTTGGAGAGTACCGATGTACTTTCCTATCGAACACTTACCGAACAAATATTTGGTAAGGAACATCCATATGGGTATAACAGTACTGCTCAGTTGTTTGATAGTATTAACAGGGAGGACTTGATAAATCACTACCAGCAATTCTATGTTAGTGATAATTGTCAAATCTTTCTTACAGGAAAAATTTCTGATGAAGATCTAGTTTTAGTGGATCAATTGATTGCGCAGAAGATGCGTTCAGGATCTGTCTCAAGCCCAAGTTTAATGGATACTGTTTATAATCCATTTAAGACAGTTATACCAGTTAAATCAGATGTTCAGGCCTCTGTTCGAATGGGATATAAGCTATTTTCAAAAGACCATAAGGATTATAATGACCTGTATATTTTGAATAATCTTTTTGGAGGGTATTTTGGCTCCAGGTTGATGATGAACATACGCGAAGAGAAGGGGCTAACCTATAATATCTACTCTTCCCTGGATCCTTTTAAGCATGATGGGTATTTTTATGTAGGTTCAGATACAAGTAGTGAAAATGTAAATCAGGTTATTGAAGAGGTCAATAAAGAAATGTTTATCCTAAAAACTGAACTAGTACCTGAGCAGGAATTGTTAATGTTAAAAAACTATTTGATGGGAAGTTTTCTTTCCATGCTGGACGGGCCGTTCAATGCAGGTGAGGTTGTAAAGTCTTATTTATCAGATGGTTTGAATTTTGATTTATTTAAACGGTTAATCCAAAGAGTTAACAGTATTCAGGCGGAGGAATTGAAGGAAATAGCAAATAAATATCTCAATGAAAAGGACTTTGATATCGTCATAGTTGGTAATCACTAGAAGCCATCAATAAAGTGTCGGTTAGGAAGCTTTTATTTACTTGTTATATTTTATTTTTTTCCTATTTCTTTTCGTATGTTTAAAGTTAACGGATTTGAGGGGTGTAATTTTATTTTTTTGCGGCCTAATTATTTTTAAATTCCGAGAACTACCAAGGTAATTAATGAAGTTATTCAAATTTTTTTCACAAGAGATAGCCATTGACTTAGGAACAGCGAATACGCTGGTAATCCAAGATGGAGAAGTGCTTATTGACGAACCTTCGATCATAGCACTAAACAGAAGAACAAGAGAGACAGTAGCGGTTGGAAAGCGTGCGATGTTGATGCACGAGAAAACCCATGGAAATATAGAAACGGTAAGACCTCTTAAAGATGGGGTGATTGCCGATTTTGATGCTGCAGAGAAGATGATCAAAGGATTCATCAATATGATTTCTGCAAGAAGAAGCTTTTTTTCCCATTTGAAAATGGTCATCTGTATTCCTTCCGGAATTACGGAAGTAGAGAAAAGAGCAGTATTTGACTCAGCGGATCACGTTGACTCAAAAGAAACTTATCTTATCTATGAGCCGATGGCAGCCGCACTCGGTATTGGCTTGGATGTTGAAGAGCCTGTAGGTAATATGATTATTGATATAGGTGGTGGTACAACAGAGATTGCCGTAATCGCATTATCAGGTATCGTTTGTGATCAGTCTATCAGAATTGCAGGGGACGAATTTACTCTTGATATCATGAATTATTTGAAGAAGCAGCACAACCTACTTATTGGGGAGCGTACTGCCGAGCAAATTAAGATTAAAGTCGGAGCTGCACTTACAGAGTTGGAAAACCCACCTTCTGATCTCGCTGTCAATGGTAGAGATTTAATGACAGGTATCCCCAAGCAGATCTATGTTTCATTCAAAGAGGTTGCTGAGTCCTTAGATAAATCAATTTCAAAAGTTGAGGATGCGATAATGAAGGCACTTGAAATGACACCTCCTGAGTTAGCATCTGATATCTACCAGACTGGTCTTTATCTGACTGGAGGAGGTGCTTTACTTCGTGGATTGGATAAGCGTATTTCTTCAAAGACTAAACTACCTGTTCATGTAGCGGAGGATCCATTAAGAGCAGTAGTTCGTGGAACGGGTATAGCCTTGAAAAATACAGATCGTTTTACGTTCTTGATCGATCGAAGAAACATCTGATAAAAGAATTTCTAGAAAGAGAATAACATATATTAACTATGCGTAACCTTATACTTTATCTACTAAGATATGGGAGTTTCGTACTTTTCCTATTCCTGGAAGGTATATGCATTTTTATGTTAGTCAATTATAATGAATCTCAAAAAGAGATTTTTCTTAACTCTTCCGGTAACCTTAACGGAAGAGTTAATTCGTTTACACACAGGGTTGGTGAGATATATGGTGCTCACCGCGAACTTGACTCCCTTGCGGAAGTAGTTCGGGATCTGAGAACTCAAAATTTATATTTAGTCTCAGTATTGGAGGAGAACGCCTTGGACACTATGGCTCTTGATACTGGTTTCACCTATCATGCTGCAAGAGTCATCCAAAATAGTATCAATAGGAGCAATAATTTTATCACGATAAACAGAGGGGCAAATCAAGGCATAAAGCCTCGAATGGGGGTAGTTTCTGATAATGGAATAGTAGGTGTTATCAGGGATGTATCATCGAACTTTTCTACAATCATGTCTATTTTGCACAGGCAATCTCAGGTGTCCTGTAAAATCAAGAATGTTGCTTTTTTTGGAAATTTGAAATGGCAGGGACTGGATCCAGATATCGTATTTTTGGAGGATATTCCAAAGCACGCTTCTGTTTCAGTAGGGGATACTATCCAAACTTCCGGATACTCCAGGCATTTTCCTGCTGGTTTGGATGTTGGGAAAGTAAAGGATGTTACCTTAAGTCAAGGGTCAAATTCATATACTATAGAAGTAGACTTATTCAATGACATGAGTAACTTAGAAGTGGTTTATATTTTGGAAGATGAGCAGATTGAAGAATTGGATAGTCTGATTACAATGATAAAAGATGAATAGCAATACACTCCCACATATATTTAGATTTTTGGGTTTGTTCATTGCTCAAATCCTTGTTCTCCAAAACATAGAGTTTGATAGAGGAGTGCTAAGTTATGTACATCCGATGATATATCCTTTGTTTATTATTTTACTCCCTATAAAAACGCCTGTGCCTTTGGTAACTGCCTTGGGTTTTCTAATGGGATTGATGATTGACTACGTTTATTCCTCCTTTGGAATGCATGCGGGTGCTGCCGTTTTTGTAGCCTACACGCGTACCTTTGTTTTGAATTTCATGGAGCCTCGTGGTGGATATAATGTTTCCTATAGTCCTAATGCAAAACGATACTCTATTCGTTGGTTTTTGCAATACTCGGCAATCATGTTGTTCTTACATCATGTATTTTATTTTTCGCTCCAATTTTTCGCTCCTGTTTATATAGTTCCTATTTTATTAAACACTTTAGGTTCTCTGATCGTATCATTCTTGTTGGTCGGATTCTTTCAGATTGTTTTTGATCCACAAGATTAAAGGATAATAGTTGTGACAAATAACCGTAGCATAGTCATACAGATCATTTTCTTTGTTTTCGCAGTTGTTTTGATAGCGAATGCTTTTTACCTGCAGGTAATTGATGAGTCGATACCAAACAGAGCTGTATCCACTGTTACGGATAATATTGAACTTTATCCAGCAAGAGGTCTTATTTATGATCGTAATGGTGAACTCTTAGTCGTTAATGAACAGGTTTATGATGTGAAAGTCACCTATAACTTTGTGGATCCAGAAATGGATACGCTTCGTTTCTGTGAGTTTTTGGGGATAGATATAGCCGACTTTGAAAAACGGATGGATGTAGATTTCAGGAATGAAAGATATAGTAAACGGATACCCTTTACTTTTCTAAGTACAGTCTCATCAGAACAAATTACTTCCCTGAAAGAAAGTTTGCACGAATTTCCTGGATTTTCAGTCCAACGAAGAAATGTCCGTGGATACCCGCATGAATCAGCAGCTCACATATTGGGTTATATCCGAGAGGTAAATAGATCTGAAATCAATGCAGCCGATAATGTTGATGAGGATGGAGAAAAGATTTACGAGTTAGGAGATTACATTGGTAGTGATGGATTGGAATCAACCTATGAAGAATATCTCAAAGGTGAGAAAGGACAGCGTGTAGTATTTAAAGATCGATTGGGTAGAGAAGTAGGTGATTATAAGGATGGGGCTATGAACTACGATCCTATATCAGGAGCAGACATTCATACATCAATTGATATTGAATTACAAGCATATGCTGAAGAGTTAATGAAAGGTAAAAAGGGCGCAGTAGTAGCCATTGAGCCTGAGACTGGAGAGATTCTCTGTATGCTTTCTTCTCCAACTTATGATCCTAACCTCTTGAAGATCTCAAAAGAGCGCGGAAAGAACTTTCAGAATTTAAATAAGAATCCTAATAATCTGTTTTTCAATAGATCATTGTCTGCACAATACCCTCCTGGGTCTACTTATAAAATGCTTGTAGGCTTAGTAGGTATGCAGGAAGGGGTTATTACCCACGATCAATACATTCCTTGTCCTGGTTATTACTCCTATAATAACTTTACCGGTAAATGTAGAAATCATCCTCCAACTCATAATATAGGCAGAGCTATTCAGTTTTCCTGTAATACTTACTTTTGGCATACTTTCCAAAAGATTATTGACAAAGGAGGCTCCAATAATGATGAAGCAAATCTTGATAAGTTTCATGAATACATGACGGAGTTTGGACTCGGAACTGAATTAGGTGTGGATTTGCCTGGAGAAGAAGATGGCAAGGTCCCTGATGCTGGTTTTTATAACAAGATTTATGGAAAGAACAAATGGTATTCAACCTTTATAATTTCCCTTGGGATTGGTCAGGGAGAGTTGTTACTAACCACTTTGCAAATGGCTAATGTTTCCTGTTTATTGGGAAACAGAGGGTATTATAAAACTCCTCATATCGTAAAGCGTTTTGAAGATACAGATCTGGATTTTCCATTAGATAGTATAGGGATCCATAAATCTTCTATTGATCAGGAACATTTTGATCACGTAGTTGATGGGATGAAGTTGGTTGTTCAGGCAGGAACAGGTCGACAGGCACAAAATCGTTATACTCCTATTGCAGGAAAAACAGGTACTGTTCAAAATAAGTTTGGGGAAGACCATTCCACATTTATTGGATTTTCTCCGACCGAACAACCCAAAATTGCAGTAGCCGTGTATGTTGAAAATGCCGGTGGTGGTGGATCCTTTGCAGCACCTATCGCAGGTCTTATTATGGAAAAATATACCAACGGAACAATCTCAGACGAAAAGAAATGGGTGGAAGACAGAATGTTGAACGCTGTATTAATAGAAGAAACACAGGAATCAGATGAAGATTAGTGCAATCGTAGCGGTATCAAAAGGAAATGTAATCGGAAAGGATAATGATATTCCCTGGTATTTGCCGGCTGACTTTAAATATTTCAAAAAGGTTACCATGGGACATAATATCCTGATGGGAAGGAAGTGTTTTGAGTCTATAGGAAGACCTTTGCCTAAGCGAACTAATATAGTAATCACAAGAAATCCATTCTTTTTGAGTGCAGGCGTCCTGATTTGTAATTCAATAGAGGAAGGCATAGAAGCTGCCAGAGCCAATGGTGAGGAAGAATTATTTATTATTGGAGGAGGTATAATCTATGAACAGACCGCGCATTTATGGGATACCT
Source organism: Sphingobacteriales bacterium (assembly GCA_900299495.1). GTDB lineage: Bacteria > Bacteroidota > Bacteroidia > Chitinophagales > Saprospiraceae > AM-2324. Next base: position 12,490 of record OMKD01000223.1, on the reverse strand, counting down.
TGTATCTGACTGAGGTTGATCTTGATGTGGAAGGAGATGTTTTCTTTCCGGAAGTAAAATCGGAAGAATGGGATCTAGTATCATCTGAACACCATTCTTCCGATGAAAAGAACGAGTATAATTATACCTTCAAGGTATATGAACGTAAATCTTAAATCCAGGCAATTGCTGCTGCTTTGTCTAAATTATTCTTAGGATCCTTAAGTAATTCTGCGATATATTCATGAAGTTCTTCAGTTTCCGCCGAACCGCCTAGGCATGCTTTTACTTTTGGATCTTCTTTCGCAGCTTCAACAGCACTTGAATCAGGAATTTGCTTAATTCCAGCGAGCATACCCAATTCATTTCCTCTTAGGACAGAACTGTTTTGTACTTTTTGAGGAAGCTTATCATACCCTATTGTAATCTCGGTCACGCTTTGTACAATAGTTTGAATGGCATCTCCACTAGCTCTAACATAGTAAGCTCTCCCTAACCTGCCCATTAGATCCAGCTTGTGTGGATTGATTCTGTTATTATCATCAACTACATGTTCAGCAATATGCATCATAACTACTTCACAAAGTATAAGGTGTCCGGCACCGCCATGATCTCCAAGTGTGATTATTTCCTTTACCTTACACTCCATCTGAACCGGACTTTCTTTTACTCGGAAAGGCTTTACTTTTTCAGAGGCAATTGTAGTTAATCCAGCTTTTTCAAACTCATTGATATCCGAAGGAAATTCTACAGAGGTGACAGCCATTTGTCTAACAATATCATAGTTAACGACATTGATAACAACCTCTTTGGTAGCCATTACATTTGATAAGGTATCCTTAGTTGTATTGTTTGAAACTCTTCTGTTTGAGGAGAATACAAGAATCGGAGGATTTGAGCTAAATGCATTGAAAAATGAATAAGGGGCCAGATTTGGATTTCCTTCTTCATCGACAGTACTTACAAAGGCAATTGGTCTGGGTGCGATAGAGCCAACTAAAAACTGGTGTAGGTCCTTCGTTTGCGTTTCTTCCGGTATTATTCTCAGCATTTGTCTTATTTTTGAATCCTGTCGTCAAAATAAAAGACGCACAAGATTTGTTTCTTGTAATTTTAGCGTGAAAATAACGACAAATAGGCAATAAAATGCAATCAAAGATGAAAAAGCAAAGTAAAGGTACCCTTATATCCATAGCATTCGTTGCGCTATTTATTTTGGGACGATTTTATTATTTCAAGCCAGCCGCAGATAATGGAGAGCAGGCTCCTGAATTGAAAGGACAGCTTCTAGATGGTAGTCCATTTGATTTAATTGAATTGGAAGGGAATTATGTTTTGGTAGATTTTTGGGGTTCCTGGTGTGCTCCTTGTCGAAGAGAAAATCCCAATCTTGTTTTTGTGTATAATGAATTTAAGGACAAAGAGTTCAAGGAAGCTGGGCGCTTTCATGTGGTTTCAGTTGCAGTAGATAAAAATGAGGCTGCTTTAAAAAATGCAATTCTAAAAGATGGGCTGGATTGGCCCTACCATATTTTTGATCAAGCGACAAATCTTAGGTTTTTTAACGGTCCAATATCCAATGTATGGGGAATCAACGAAGTGCCTCAAAAGTTTTTGGTTGGACCTTCAGGCGAAATTCTACTGAGTAATCCTTCTTTCAGTGAGTTAAGATCATATTTGAACCAACATTAAATAACTGACAATTTGTCAAAATAGTAGGTTTGGCAGGTAATTTGTACTTTTGTGCTTGAATGTAAAATCTGACATAAAGAATGGCTAAAAAAGATAATAAGCAGAACGAGGAAGTGATTGATGAAAATATCAATGCTGAGGAGACCGTAACAGATACGAATGCTGAAGAGCAACAGGTTGAAGCTGAAGCAGGAAGTACAAATAATGAGGTTCAGCAAATCAAAGATAAGTACCTAAGATTGTTCTCTGACTTTGAGAATTACAAGAAACGTACTGCTAAGGAGACACTGGAGCTAAGACGAACTGCTTCTAAGGATGTGATGATGGCTATCATTCCAGTATTGGATGACTTTGAGCGTGCTAGACAAAATGCAGCAAAAGACAACACTGAAGAAACATTCAGTGAAGGCGTTCAGCTCGTATATGACAAACTGTTCAAGACTTTGCAATCAAAAGGATTGGAAATGATGAAGACAACAGGTGAAGTATTTGACTCTGAATTGCATGAGGCAATTACTAAAATTCCTGCTCCAACTCCAGAGATGAAAGGTAAGATTATCGATACAATCGAGTTTGGTTATACCCTTAATGATCAGATTATTCGTTACGCGAAAGTAGTAGTCGGCGAATAAGCATAATAATAAAGCATGGCAAAAAGAGATTATTACGAAGTATTGGAGGTTGACAAATCTGCAGACGAGTCAGCAATCAAGAAAGCATATCGAAAGAAAGCGATTAAATTTCACCCGGATAAGAATCCTGGAAATAAGGAAGCAGAGGAGAAATTTAAAGAAGCTGCTGAGGCTTATGAAATCCTGAGTAATCCGGAGAAAAAGGCTAGGTATGATCGCTATGGTCATGCAGGTGTTGATCCGAATGCGGGATTTGGTGGTGCTGGCGGTGCTGGTATGACTATGGATGACATCTTCTCTCACTTTGGTGATATCTTTGGAGGCGGTGGCGGAGATCCGTTTTCATCCTTCTTTGGAGGCGGTGGCGGAGGTCGCTCTAGAACCAGAGGAGAAAGAGGGAAGAATTTACGTATAAAAGTAAGTTTGACGCTAGAGGAGATTGCTACTGGAGTTAAGAAAAAAGTAAAGGTTAAAAAGCATAATACTTGTTCAACCTGTAATGGATCTGGCGCTAAAGATGCGAACTCTATTTCCACATGTTCTACTTGTGGCGGCCGAGGAGCTGTAAACCAGATTCGTTCAACTATGTTCGGACAGATGCAGACAACTGTAACTTGTCCAACCTGTAACGGGCGTGGAGAAGTAGTAACTAATAAGTGTGGATCTTGTCGCGGGGAAGGAGTTGTGTTCAGTGAAGAGACAATCGAGTTGGATATTCCTGCAGGAGTTTCTGAGGGTATGCAAATTACTTTCAGAGGAAAAGGATCAGCGGGTAGATTTGGTGGACCTAATGGAGATCTATTAGTCGTAGTCGCTGAGAAAGAACATGATGATTTTGATCGTGATGGTCAATCTTTGATCTATGATTTATACTTGAATTTTGCAGATCTTGCACTAGGTGCTTCAGTAGAGGTTCCAACATTGGAAGGTCGAGTAAAAATTAAAATTCCTGAAGGCACACAGGCTGGGAAAATATTCCGTTTAAAGGGTAAAGGACTTCCTGAAGTTCAGGCATATGGAAAAGGTGATCTACTGGTACATGTAAATGTATGGACGCCTAAGAAGTTGAGCGCTGAAGAGCGTAAGATGCTTGAAACAATGAGAGAATCTGATAACTTTAATCCAAATCCTGAAACAAAGTCAAAGGGCTTCCTTGGCAGAATGAAGGATATATTTAACTAGTATATGGACTTTTTCAAAGCAATTCTTCTAGGAGCATTTTGCGTTACACTAATTTCTTGTGGGCCTAAGATCGTATTTGAAGAGACTGTTAGTTTTGATCAGGAATACTGGTCCTATGGAGATTCATTGAATTTTGAATTTTCAGTTCAGGATACCACTATGAATTATGATTTGATCGTTGAAATTGGACATAATTCTAATTTTCCATACCAAAATGTATACAGCAATATCTCTACTATTTATCCGGATGGAACCCGTCAGGATCAGATATTATCCTTTGAGTTAGCTGAAAAAACAGGTAAATGGTATGGTAAATGTAAAGATGAAGCCTGTACGTTCATTGTTCCCTTGCAAAGCACTTTGCGCTTTGATCAGTTGGGAACTTACAATATTGAGTTCGATCAGTATAGTCGAACAGATAGTTTGTGGGGCTTCAACGATTTTACACTTCGATTGACAGAAAGTATTACTAAATAATAAAAGGCGCTTGTTTCAAGCGCCTTTTTTATTGTTTGTCACCTTACAAAGTGCTTTGTCTTTTAAGTTGCACAATTGATTCTTTGTCAAATATGAGGCAATTTATATTGTCTGTACTACTTGTTTGGATATCCTGTCTCCCAATGACAAACCAAACAAGACACCCAAATGAAAAACTACATAAACAAAAGCATGTTATTCTTGCTGCTTTTCTCGGTGATTTCCGAGATCAACGCACAGCAAATTGTTCAGATAAAATCTGAGGAAACACTTCGTAGCGAACATTTTCTTAAATCTATTAAGCCTGTCTCAAAGTCTAATTCAATTACTGCTGTATATCATGAGGCAGATTTAAGTTCTCCAAATGACTTTGAGTTAAGCTTAACTTCTATAGAACACGGTTCTTCAAAGCATGAGGTTTCTGAGTCAAGAACTAGTCAACTCAGGCAATTAAAGTCAAATACTAAACTAGATCCTTTCAAGTTAGTGGAATCAGGTGAAACGAGTAATATAGCCTTAATCAATGGCTTTGAGGGAAATGCCTATAACAGTTGGTATCCTTCAGATAATGCCATGGCTGTTTCTAACGAAGGCTATATTGTCAGTCTGACAAACTCATCCATTAGTTTTTATAACACAGGAGGTGTGATTTTTTTGAATAGTCAGTCTCTGGGTCAGTTTTATGATTTTTTAGGTTTGGGATATTTCTTTTTTGACCCAAGGATCATTTATGATGTCGAATCAGATCGCTTTATCATTGTTTGTCTGTACTCTAATGCTCCTGCATCCAATAGGGTTGTTATCTCTGTATCTGAAACGGGTAATCCCATGGCTGGCTGGAATACTATGACTATTCATGCTTCTGAAATTGAGGAGAGTACCTGGTTTGATTATCCTAATATTGGTATTTCCTCTGAAGATATTTTTATAAGTGGCAATATGTTTACCAGTAATGGCGCCTTTACTCAGTCTGTGGTAATACAGATGGAAAAGGACGCGCTTTTCAATGGCGAAGTAGCTAACTGGGAATTGTTTGAAGATATTTCTGAAGGAACAGGTATGGAATCTTTTACCATAAAGCCGGTTTCATCGGGTCTTGAAGAGAGTTATGAGGATGGGATTTATATGGTAAGTACCAACTCAGCAGGTGGCTCTGATTTCTTGTTGTATAAGATTACAGGGAACTTAGCATCAGATCAGGAATTGGAAATATTTGTCATTCCAACTGAAGCATATTCAGCACCTGTGGAGGCAGGGCAAAATGGATCGGACAAAAAGCTATTAACTGGTGGAGTTCGCGTGCGTGATGGATTTATTGCCAATAATAAAATACACTTTGTTCATACAACAGATTATTTCAATGGATATGCTGGTGTCCGATATACAAAATTTAATTTGGAGGATTTTACAAGTGAATCGATAGACTATGGTTTGCAGGGTTTTGATTATGCTTATCCTTCCATATCAGTTTTTGAAACAACAAATAATCAATCCTCGATCTTGGTTTCCTGTTTACGATCGGGTGAATCGCTATATCCTGAGATACGGGCATTTAAGGTGGATAATTATATGAATGCAACCAATTCCATACTCATCAAGAGTGGGGAATCTCCAATCGCACTTTCTAATAATGTGAATCAACGTTGGGGCGACTATACCTCTACTGCTGTTCAGTTTGGTACAGATGAACCCACAATATGGGTATTTGGATGCTACGGAAAGGATATGAAATTTGGGAATTTTATAGGTGAGGTAAGCCTGGGTAACAATGGTAATCCACCGATTTCTGATTTTACTGCAAGTAATAATTTCGGTATAAGTCCACTAAGCGTTAGTTTTTCTGATGAGCCTTCAACAGCTGTAGAAAACAGGCACTGGTCTTTCCCGGGAGGTAATCCATCTTTTTCTACAGAAGCTAATCCTATTGTAGAATACGACACCCCTGGTGTCTATGAGGTTACACTCTCGGTTTCTAATGCTTTTGGGACTCATGAAGTGACTAAATATGAATTTGTTCAAGTTGGGGTTTTGCCTGCTGCAGATATTTTTGTGACTAATAATGAGGTGACAGTTGATGAAAATGTAATCTTCCAAGGGGTTGCGTTAACAGAAATTGATGAATGGGAGTGGATTATAGAAGGAGCTAATATCCAATATCACAATACTCAAAATCCTGTTGTTTTATTTGAACTAGCAGGTAGCTATTCTGTAGAACTAAAAGTGACAAATGCTTTTGGCTCACAGCAAATCCTAAAGGAAGATTATATAGTAGTAGATAAATTTTCAAGTAATGAGGGTGTTGGTCTCGCCACAGATTTATTCGTGTATCCAAATCCTACAATGAATTCCTTTAGCCTTGATATGCAACTTAAGGAGCGATTATACGTTGAGATAGAACTAATGGATAGTTCAGGAAAAGTCGTTCGAAAGCTCTTTAATGGTGCACTTAATTCAGGTATTCAAAGACTTAACTTCAATACCAATGTTTTGTCTCAGGGAGTTTATTATCTTGTGGTTCGAGAAAATTCAGGAAAAATATTATCCAATGAAAAAATCATCATTCATAGTCCTTAGTTTATTCTTCTTAATGTGCTTTGCCTCGTGCATGGGTAGTAAAAATGCTTTGGTACTGAATGCCGAAAGCGAAGCATCAGGTTCAACAATCGATGAAACTCAAGCAGAAAAGAAATCCCAGTTATCCGGAAAGAAAGGATATGAATCGATGAATAAGCAATCAAAGATTAGCGATAAAAAGAAATCAGGGAATCAATAAGGTCCTTGTAAAAAGATAAATTATTTGAATAAATTAGCCATTCCTAAAAGGAGTGGCTTTTTAATTTCTAATAAAATAGGTCTATGACAAGCATAAGCAGAAAGGTATATAGAATAAATCCAGGCTCTATGAAGAGCCTTAAGATTACGGAAGAGTCTTTAGATGGACCTGCCAAAGGAGAAGTTCGAGTTGCAATAAAAGCCATAGGCTTGAATTTTGCAGATGTATTTTCCGTATGGAAACTATATTCAGCCATTCCCAAAGGTGCATTTATTCCAGGCCTAGAGTATGCTGGTGAAGTAGAGTCTGTAGGCGAAGGTGTTACAAGTTTAAAGCCAGGAGACCGAGTAATGGGTATTTGTAGGTTTGGAGCTTACTCTAGTCACCTAAATATAGATGCTAGATATCTGATAAACTTGCCTGCTGATTGGTCATACGAAGAAGGTGCATCTTACCTTGTTCAGTCCTTGACAGCATATTATGCTCTAATGGACTTAGGTGGCTTAAAAGAAAATAAAACGGTTTTAGTGCATTCTGCTGCAGGTGGCGTGGGTACTTATGCTAATCGAATTGCTAAGAAAATGGGTGCTTACACAATAGGTACGGTTGGTAGTGCTTCCAAGGTAGATTATTGTAAAAAGGAGGGCTATGATGAGGTCATAGTCAGGGATAATAAAAACTTTGGGCCACAACTTGAAAATGTATTGGGTGATCGTCCATTGGATCTAATCCTTGAATGTATTGGAGGACCAGTGTTGAAAGCTGGGTATGTTTCTTTGGCAGAACAAGGAAGAATGGTGGTCTACGGTTCTGCGTATTATGCAAGTGACAGGGATAAGCCAAGGTTTATTGACTTGTTTTTGAAGTACAAACGCAGACCAATGATAGATCCTCAGCAGATGATTCAGTTCAATAAGGGAATTCTAGGGTTCAACTTGATCTACCTCTATGAACGTGTTGAATTAATGCACCAACTACTTGGTGAGTTATCAACATTGAATTTAGATAAGCCAACCGTAGGAGAGGTATTTACCTTTGAAAATCTTCCGGATGCACTGAGATTGTTCAGAACGGGAAAAACAATTGGAAAAGTTGTTGTAGCGATATAAAAAAAGGATGCCATTTGGCATCCTTTTTTATTTTATCTACTTAAGTACATGTTTCGTTGACTATCCAGTTTTCTGAAGAAAGGATCTGTAAGGTCCTTTATAAACTGAATCGCTTCACCTGTAGACTTCATTTCAGGCCCAAGGTTTTTATCAACATTCGGGAATTTCTCGAAAGAGAATACCGGAACTTTGATAGCATAACCCTGTGGTTTAGGATTGATGTTGAAATCTTTTAGTTTATTAGCGCCCATCATCACTTTAGTTGCAATGTTCAGGTATGGAACCTGATAAGCTTTAGCAATAAATGGAGTAGTTCTGGATGCTCTAGGGTTTGCTTCAATTACATACACCTTTTCATCCTTAATAGCAAACTGGATATTGATTAGTCCTTTAATATTAAGTGCTATAGCAAGTTTCTTAGCGTATTCAACCATCTGGTTGATCACGTTTACACTCAAACTATAAGTAGGGAGTACTGCAGAACTATCACCAGAGTGAACACCTGCCGGTTCAATGTGCTCCATGATACCCATGATGTGAACATCTTCACCATCGCAGATCGCATCGATCTCAGCTTCCTTTGCACGATCCAGGAATTGATCGATAAGAATCTTGTTTCCTGGTAACTTCTTGTAGATAGAAAGTACATGTCTTTCTAACTCATCATCATTGATCACAATACGCATGCTTTGACCACCTAATACATATGACGGTCTTACCAATACAGGATAGCTTACTTTATTTGCAATCTCAATAGCCTGATCAACATCTACAGCTGCTCCGTAATTTGGATAAGGAATATTAAGTTCTTTCAGTAGATCAGAGAATGCTCCTCTGTCTTCTGCAAGGTCCATAGACTCGAATGGAGTACCTATGATTGGAATTCCTTTATCTCTAAGTGTTTCTGCAAGCTTAAGTGCCGTTTGGCCACCAAGCTGAACAACAACACCTTCTGGTTTTTCTAGTGCAATGATTTCTTCAAGGTGCTCCCAGAAAATAGGTTCGAAGTATAGTTTATCTGCAATATCAAAGTCTGTAGATACAGTCTCTGGGTTACAGTTTACCATAATAGCCTCATAACCTGCTTCTTTGATTGCCTTGATACCATGTACACAACAATAATCGAACTCGATACCCTGACCAATACGGTTTGGACCTGATCCAAGAACGATAATTTTCTTTTTATCAGAAGGTATACTTTCATTCTCAGTATCGAAGGTTGAATAGAAGTATGGTGTTTGAGCAGCGAACTCAGCTGCACAGGTATCCACCATTTTATACGTTCTTCTGATATTCAAAGAAAGTCTGTGTTGAGTGATATGGTGCTCGTCTACACGCATTTTCCATGCGATCTGCTTATCAGAGTATCCTGCTTTTTTAAGTTCAATCAAGAATTCTTCGTCAAGATCCTCTGGAACGTTATATCTGGAGATTCTTGACTCAAGTTCAACCAAATCTTTTATTTGTCTGATGAACCAAGGGTCTATCTTTGTTAATTTATGTATAGTCTTAGAAGGAACTCCAAGTCTTAATGCATCTTTTACTCTAAAGATCCTATCGTCTGATGGAGTTTCCAGGCGAGAAAGAATTTCATCTGTTTTGATCCATTCTTTCTGATCTGATCCAAGTCCAGCTCTGTTATTTTCAAGAGATTGACATGCTTTCTGAAGGGCTTCTTTGAAGCTTCTTCCGATAGCCATCACCTCTCCTACTGATTTCATCTGAAGACCAAGGGTATGATCTGAACCATAGAACTTACTGAAGTTCCATCTTGGCATCTTAACGATCACATAATCCAATGTTGGTTCGAAGAAAGCAGAAGTATTTCCAGTAATTTGGTTATTCAACTCATCTAGTGTATAACCAATTGCTAGTTTAGCAGCAATCTTTGCAATTGGATAACCTGTTGCTTTAGATGCAAGTGCTGATGATCTTGAAACCCTAGGGTTAATCTCGATTACGATCAGTTCTTCAGTTTCCGGATTTATTGAAAATTGAATATTACATCCACCGGCAAAGTTACCCAGCGATCTCATCGATTGGATCGCTTCGTTCCTCATTTTTTGGTATGCAGAATCAGACAGGGTCATAGCAGGTGCTACTGTAATACTGTCTCCCGTATGGATACCCATCGGGTCAAGATTCTCTACCGTACAAATAATTACTACATTATTGTTGGCATCTCGCAACAATTCTAATTCATACTCCTTCCATCCAAGTACTGCTTTTTCAACAAGCACTTCGTGAGTAGGAGACATATTTAGACCTCTTCTCAGCGCATCATCAAATTCTTCAGCTTTATGAACGAATCCACCACCTGTACCTCCAAGTGTATATGAAGGTCGGATTACTAATGGATAGCCAATTTCCTGAGCTGCTTCTTTTCCTTCAAGGAAGGAGTTAGCAATTTTTGACGGAGCTACCGATAGCCCAAGATCAATGATGTGTTTTCTGAATGCCTCTCTATTCTCGGTAAGTTCAATGGCATCCAAATCAACACCAATCAGTCTAATTCCATACTTTTCCCAAACACCACGTTCTCCAGCTTCAATAGCCAGATTCAATGCTGTTTGTCCTCCCATGGTTGGAAGTACAGAGTCAATATCAGGTTGTTCGATTAGAATTTCCTCAATACTTTCGACAGTTAGAGGTTTTAAATAAATTTTGTCTGCTGTCATTGGGTCGGTCATGATGGTAGCAGGGTTAGAGTTTATCAAACTCACCTTGATACCTTCTTCCATCAGCGAACGAGCGGCTTGTGTACCTGAATAATCAAATTCACAGGCTTGACCGATGATGATCGGACCACTTCCAATGATTAGTACGGAACGAATACTATTATCTTTGGGCATTTTTTAAGAGCTTAGCTTAGAATAAATTTTGGCAAAAATATTTGTTGTTTATTTAAAATCCTAATCTTCAACGATTATTACTACTGATTTAAAGTGAAAAACTTTCAAATCGTTCCTTAATCCTAGATTTTCTGCGCTTTGGGAACTTGTTATTTTATAACTAGTTGTTTATCAGAGCTGTAATATTCGTAAGCATTTAGTATAAAAATGTTAGGACCTTCACTTTTGGTTTCCTGCCTTTTTACAAAATAATAGGTCCATTCACCTTTTTCAAGATCTTTTTCAGCTAAATCTATTGTGTACTCCGAGTTCTGTGGTCCAACTATGCTAATTACTTTAGTTTTTCCTGCTTCATTATTTAATAGAATACTGATCTTTTCATTTTTCAAAAGCGGATCATTAGAAAAATCAAGTCCTACTTTTTCTTTAAGGTTTGTTAATTCTGGAAGATTTAGATTTTTTATCGGGCGCATACTTATAGAGTTGGTAAGTTGATTACCATTCAAATCTGTGAACTCAAAGTTTAGTAACTCTCTAAATGGCCCTTGTTTTTCAATTTGATACCTATGCAATTTGTCTGAAATCCATTTACTACTCATTTTAGTGGATTCTTGTTGTATACCGGATGGCAATACATAAGGCGTTTTATTTTGAGCTGTATCTACTAGGAATAAGTGGGCTTCAACTCGTTCTATCGTCCCTTTTTCTAGGTATCTGATATAGAAGTTACCCGTAAGTATATCATCAACAGTTTCTGCTTCTGATTTGCAGCTGTTTAGTCCAAAAATTGCTAAAGATGTAATTGCAATTGAAATGTAAAAAGATAATTTCATTTTTATTTTTTAAATCGAGTTCTCGAAAATAAACAATGGGATTAGCAAGGTAATAAATGGAAAATGCATTAATGCTAAAACTTATCAATTATTGAGTGTTTAGTGTAGGGTATAATTGATTTATTTATACGTTAAGTATTTGTAAAGTAAGGCTTTGTGTGTTTTTTGATAAAATCAGAAGCCTTGATTTTGGCTTATATAAGTTTAGTTATTTTAGGGCTTTGACCTATTTTGCAATTGGTTTGTATGGGTATTGTCAGGATAATATATCAAAAAAGACATTATATCCGAAAGATTTTTTTGAGCATAACTTTCTTCCAAGACCTTAATATTCTTTGTAAAGCGGAGGCATTTGGTTAATATTGTGTGATTAAAAAAAACTCGAATTAGATTATTGTAACTAATTAAAAAAGACTGTATGGTACGTTATTTACTTATAACCTTGTCTTTTCTTCTCTTTGGATCCATTGGAGCAGCGGCCCAAGGGACACTTCAGGGTAAGGTGACGGAAAAGGAATCAGGGTTAGGCGCTATCGGTGCTACGGTATTAGTCAAAAGAGGTGGTGTCCAGATTACTGGTGGCGTTACTGACTTTGACGGGAATTACTCTATTCCCAATCTTGATCCCGGAACTTACGATGTAGAAGTTACTTACGTTGGTTTCGCTTCAAAGAGAACAGAGGGAGTAGTTATTTATGTAAACAGGATCGTTAAACTTGATGTTTCTCTATCTCCGGATTCAGAAGTTCTGACTGAATTTGAAGTAGTAGGCTACAAAGTTCCATTGATTGAAGTTGATAATACAACTGGTGGTAAAACGGTGACTGCTGAGGAAATTGCGAATCTTCCTGGTAAATCCATTGGAAATATTATTTCAACTGTTGCAGGTGTTGCTTCAGTAGATGGTAGTGTAAACGTGAAGGGTTCACGTTCAAATGCAACGGATTACTATGTAGATGGT
>OMKD01000222.1 GCA_900299495.1 Sphingobacteriales bacterium | reverse complement strand
CATTATCTCAAAAAGAAACAGGACCTTTACAGGCACTTGTGGATTTAGTCCCTTCCAATATTTTCGCTGCGGCATCAGAGAATAAGAATATGCTTCAGGTAATATTCTTTGCCATTTTGTTTGGTATAGGTATTATACTTTCAGCACCAGAAAAGACAAGAACGATAAAGGATTTTTTCGATAATCTAAATGAAGTGGTCCTAAAGATCATAGATTTGATAATGATATATGCCCCTCTTGGTGTATTGGCACTTATGGCATCACTTGTAGCTGAGAACCCAGATCCTGGAATTTTTGCTGGACTTGGTATGTACTCTCTTACCTTGCTTCTAGGACTAGCTATAATGATATTCGGCATTTATCCATTATTGGTTTATTTGTTCACGGGTAAAAATTATGGCTTCTTTTTCTCAGGAATAGGACCTGCTCAGCTTGTTGCCTTTACAACCTCTTCTTCTGCAGCTACCTTACCCGTAACTATGGAACGTGTTGAAGAGCACCTAGGAGTTAAAAAAGAAGCATCCTCGTTTATCTTACCGATAGGTGCCACAGTTAATATGGATGGTACAAGTTGTTATCAAGCCGTAGCAGCAATATTTATCGCTCAGGCATTTGATATTGATTTAAGCGTAGGTGCACAGCTTGGAATCATTGTAACAGCTACTTTAGCGTCAATTGGTGCAGCAGCTGTTCCATCTGCTGGTATAATTATGCTTGTAATTGTTTTAGGTCAGGCTGGTATCCCAGAGGCAGGTATTGCACTTATATTCGCTGTTGATAGACCTTTAGATATGTGTCGTACAGTTGTGAATGTTACAGGGGATGCAGCTGTTTCGATGATCGTTGCAAATAGTACAGGTCAGCTGGGAGAGCCAAAAGTAAAAGACTGGGACGACCACTATAATAAAAAAGAATTTAAAAGTAATTAATTAGAAATGTACTTTGTATGTCTAAGATATTATACAACCTAATAATCGCAGTAATTATTTGTTCCTCTGTTTCATGTGTAAGCTTTGAGAATGAATATACCATTTTGCCTCCAGGAAAATGGAGAGCCTATTTGAGATTGGATCCAGCTGTTCAGCAATTGAATCAGCAAGGTAAGCCTTTGGCAAACCCAAACAACTTATCTTTTAAAGAAGTCACAGCTGGTGAATTACCCTTTACTTTTGATGTAATTTACAATAGTGATAGCACCTTCTATATTGAGATTGAAAATGGAACGGAGAAGATCCGCGTAGATGACATATCCTATGGTAGAGAACGAACTACCCTAGATGATACCATTTTGATTAACTTCCCTGAATTTGACACATATATAAAGGCAAAATTCAAAGAAGGTGTTATGCAAGGAGATTGGTTTGTGTCCTACAAAGAAGATTACAGTATTCCTTTTATTGCAAAATATGGTAAAGGTTTCCGATTCACGGAATTGAATAAAGAACCATTCATGGATATTACAGGGAACTGGTCTACAATCTTTGGTGAAGGGGATAAACAATATCCTGGAATTGGAGAATTCAAGCAAAATGGGAATCAGCTGAGTTGTACCTTTAAAACAGAGACTGGAGATTACCGTTTCTTAGAAGGAACAATTCAGGACAAAAAAATCTATTTATCCACCTTTGATGGTAGCCACGCATTCCTTTTTGAAGGAAGAATTCAGCCTGATTCTACTATTCAGGGCATCTTCCGTTCAGGTAAACACTGGCAAACTATTTGGGAGGCAAAGCGTGATGATTCCATAGTTCTTCAGGATATGGATAGCTTAACTTACCTTAAGCCTGGTTATGAAAAAATAGAAATTAGTTTCCCCAACACATCTGGTCAAATAATTAGCTTATCCGACCAAAAATATCTTGGAAAGAAAAAGATCCTTCAAATAATGGGTACTTGGTGTCCTAACTGTAAAGATGAGACCCTATTTTTAAAAGAATATCTAGAAGCCAATCCTTCTGATAATCTAGAGGTTTTAGGTCTTGCATTTGAATATTATGAAAAAGAGAAAAGCTTGGAAATCATAAAGCGTTACAGTGAAGTCATGGATGTTCCATACCCAATTTTATACGCTGGACATTCAAACAAAAAGAAAGCTATTAAATCTTTACCTATGCTCAATGCAATAGTATCGTACCCTACTATGATATTCTTGGATGAGGAAAATAAAGTTCAAAAAATTCATACGGGGTTTAATGGACCAGCGACATCAGATTACGATGGGTTTGTTCAGGAATTCGAAGAATATATGCTTGAATTCCTGGCAGACTAAACCAAAGAAAACTACATCTCAAAAACACTACAATAAAACATAATGAATAATCTTACCATAGGATACAATGAAGCGGATAAGTTTATTGCTCAGGAGATCAAACAATCCTTGGAGCAAGTAGGCATTATCGTGAATCTGATACCTTCCAATCTTCCTGGTGGAGAGTATTTGTTTGATCGATTAAAAACGAATACTGGGAAATCGTTAATTCTGATTTCCAATAATTTCCTCAAAGACTCCAATTCGGTATATAATGCATTTGATACCTGCAAAAGTTTAATGGAGCAGAAACAGTTACTGCCTGTTATATGCCCTGACTTGGCAATTGTGGATGGTAAGGTAGATAAATCAGCCACCAAGATTGAGAAGATTGGTGATATGATCAAATTCATGAACTACTGGCAGGAAAAATACCTGGATATCCGCAAAGGACTAAGAAAGGATGATTTGAATGCCAGTGAACAGCAATTGCTATCTGAAAAACTAAATATCGTAAGACCAATCTCATCTGAAATGGGTGAGATTTTACGACTTTTTAAAGTCCATAAAGCAGCATACTTAGAAGAATTAAGAGCCTCTAGCTATAGCGCTATCTTTAACCTTTTAAATAATCAATCTGCACATCGCCAACTAAAAGAAGGTCTTGAGTCTGGCTTGTATAAAGCTAAACTTGCAGAGGGTATTCTAATAAACAGTCAGAGCGAAACTGTTGAAGAATCAACTGTTATAAAAGAAGAAGAATTGGTTGAAGATATGGTGAACATTGATTCTATTCCAGGTATGAGCCTATTAAGTGGACGATCTTCTTTTGAAAATGGAATCAACAATAGTTCTAATTCAGAATCACCAAGAGAGAATCAGTCCATAGAAACAGAATCTATAGATTCAAACCCTATTCACAGAGATGATTCAAAACATTTATCCAAAATATTTGAAGAGGAGAATAATCCCGAAGATAATCAATTGGAACCAACCGTTCCAACAGTAAATACAGAAGAAATAGAGTCTGACAACATATCAAATAATTTTGAGGAGGAAGACGATGATTTTGATGCTGACGATCTTTTAAAGGAATTCATTAATAAGGAAAACGAAAAGTTCGAAGCGGATTATTTGATTCAGGCCATAGAGTTATTTCAAGAGGATAAAAGAGATGAAGCTTTTAACCTTATAGAACAAGGTATAAAAAAGACCCAGTCAGGATATGCCGCCATCAAATGGATTGACTTCTTAATCGAATCCGATGAACAAGATGAAGCATATGCTTTTGCGCTTCAGGCATTGGAAGAAGATAGCTTTAATGAGCAATTGGTATATAAGATAGGGATGTTGGAATTGGATAGAGGTAGAACGACTGAGGCCATCAAACGTTTCGAAAAGGTATTAGGTTTAGATCCTGAATTCGAGGACGTATATTATACTTTAGCAATCTTATTGATTGAACATGTACCCAATAGTGAAACTCGTGCTCTTAAATTATTGAAACGCTCCATTAAATTTGATAATAATAATATTGATGCTCAATACAGGTATGCATTACTACTATTGGAGAAATTTAATGAAGATGGAAAGGGTAAAAAAGGTTTACTTAAAGTACTTAAACGGGATCCTGACCACTTGTTTGCGAATTACGATTTAGCATTATTCTACCATAACAAAAACGAAGCGAAAAAGGCGCTAGAGTATTATATAGCAGCTATCGAAAACAACGAAGAGTTGCAGACTCCTGAAAATGATCAAGCCTTTGGATATTCTTCAGGAGAAGCTGCTTACAGTCCGTATCAGACAGAAACAGCTGAGTACTACAAGAACAAACGATCAACAAAAAAAGGAATCGTATTGATTACTGGAGCTACTTCTGGTATTGGAAAAGCAACTGCTTATGAATTTGCCTCCAATGGACACAATCTTATCTTAACAGGTAGAAGAATGGATCGTTTAGAGGATATTGGTAAAGACCTTGAGCATACTTTCAATATTAAAACCAAAATCCTATGCTTTGATGTACGTTCTTTTGATGCAGTAAAAGAGCAATTGGAAGGTCTGGATGACCAATGGAGTAAAATAGACATTTTAGTCAATAATGCTGGCTTGGCAAGAGGACTTGCTCCTATCCACGAAGGTGATATTGAACATTGGGAAACCATGATAGACACCAATATTAAAGGATTGCTCTATATGAGTAGATTGATAAGCAAACAAATGGTGGATAGAAATCATGGGCATATCATCAATGTATGTTCTACTGCTGGTAAAGAAACTTATCCGAATGGAAATGTTTATTGTGCCACAAAATTTGCAGTAGATGCATTGACAAAAGCTATGCGCTTAGACCTTTATAAATTTGGAATTCGGGTAAGCCAGGTAAGCCCGGCTCATGTGGAAGAAACTGAATTTGCAAAAGTGCGCTTTGACCAAGACGAAGAAAAGGCTAAAATCTATAATGATTTTAACCCTTTGAAATCTTCTGATGTTGCAGAAACAATATATTTTATCTCCAATAGGCCTCCTCATGTAAATATCCAGGATATCCTAGTAATGGGAACTCAGCAAGCTGGAAGTACTTTCATCGATAGATCTGGTAGAAAATACTAAGCTTTATCCTTAGAGAATAGCTCAACCAATCCAACAGAGTCCTTAGGCTGCATTCTACCACTTAGAATCAGTCTTAGGTCTCTTCTTCTCATTGCAGCCTCATATCTATTTTGCTCTTCTGTAGTTAAGGCCATTACTGCTGGCACTTTCATAGGTTTCATATCATCATCAAGTGCAACAAATAGAAAGTAGGCATGATTGGCTTTACGCCAGTTTTCACCTTTAATATCTGATGCAAATACTTCAATGAAAACCTCTACTGAAGTTGTAAATGCACGGGTAACCATAGCTTTAATAGTTACTGTATCTCCCAGATGAATAGGCTTTGAAAAAGAAATGTGATCCACAGAAGCAGTAACAACATGTGCACTACTGTGTCTTGCTGCGCAAATACCTCCTGCAACATCCATCCACTTCATCAAATTTCCTCCCATAAGGTTGCCCAATGGATT
>OMKD01000221.1 GCA_900299495.1 Sphingobacteriales bacterium | reverse complement strand
TGCCAGCTATATAAAGGTGTATCTTTTTTGTATTTTCTGTAAAAAAGGCCTCATGCAAAACATTGATTGCTTTATGTTCATTAGTCTTGTTTATGACTACTGAAATATTGCGTTCAGATGCACCCTGTGCTATGGCTTTAATATTTATACCATTCTCCCCTAAAACGCTAAAGACTTTCCCACTCAGACCAATGCGATTGATCATCTTATCACCGATCAATGCAATGATTGAGTAATCACTATCTGTTTCTACTGGATTTAATAATCCTCTACTGATTTCAAATTCAAATTCACTGCTTAGTCCAGCTATTGCCAGATCCAGCACTTGCTGTTCAATACCTACACAGATACTGTGCTCTGAACAGCATTGCGTAATCAGGATAACACTGATACCTACACGCTCAAGGGATTCAAAGACGCGTTTAGCGTAACCTTTTTGATTAGCCATTCCAATTCCTGAGATATTCAATAAGCCTACATTGCTCAAAGCAGTAACACCCTTAACAGGATTTTCATCAAAGCTTTCACTGGTATCTATTCGGGTACCTTCCTTTTGCGGAGAAAAAGTATTTTTTAATTCTAAAGGAATATTAGAAGCGACCAATGGACGAATGGTCGGTGGATATAAAACCTTAGCACCAAAATAGGATAGTTCAAAAGCTTCTTCATAAGAAAGATTTTGAATCATCTTTGCCTGTTTTACAATCATGGGATTTGCATTAAGCATCCCATCTACATCAGACCAAATCTCCAGTCGTTCAGCATTCAATGCACCTGCATAGATGGCAGCTGAATAATCCGATCCTCCTCTGCCTAAAGTAACTGGCTTTGCATCGTGATTACTCGCTATAAATCCAGGAGCAATATAATTCGTCGATTTATCTATACTTGAATTAATATTTGAGTAGGTCTTCTCTTCATCTAAAGAGGCAACAAGAAATGTTCCATTGGCAACGATAAGCTGCTCGCTATCTGCATAATTGAAGTTTAAGCCTTCTACCTGAAAAAAGCTATGTATGATTCTTGAAGAAAGTTTCTCTCCAAGTCCCATGACCAAGGCCTCTACTCTTTCCGTTGACTCCCCCAGAGCATTTATACCCAAACATATTTTCTGAAGGTAACTAAAGGTTTCCTCAAAGTAATTACCAAGCTCGGTATTCGAACAATTCAATTCATTAGCAAGGTCTTCATGCCTTTGTTTTAAATCAATGATCTTTTGAGTTGGAATTTCCTGAATACTTTCCTGAACCAATTCCTTCAAAGCATCTGTTACACCTTTAAGCGCTGAAACGACAACTAGTTTTTGTTCCGGCTTATTGGAAACGATATCAGCTACTTGTCTGATTCGCTCCGCATTTGCAACGCTGCTTCCTCCAAATTTTAATACAATCATAATTAGTAAATACTTATAGATTTGAGGATTTAAAATAAGTTAATTAGCGTATACAATTTAGTTTATTTGATTCTAGGTAAGCCAAGTGCTAAATTAATTCAATAATAGAAGGTGACTAAAGCTAACCTTAATATACTATATTTGCATTTTTATAAGACATAAAAGAGGGAAATATGAGGTTTGAGGACTATAATATACGTACGGATATAAAACGTGGAATTGCTAAGATGGGTTTAGTAAAACCCACTGATATTCAATATAAAGCTATTCCAAACATCTTAAATGGCGAAGATGTCCTTGCCATAGCGCAAACCGGTACCGGTAAAACGGCTGCTTTTGCTATTCCTCTAATCAGTATGCTCGGTCGTAAAAAGCGAAGAGAACGTGGAGAGGGTATTCGAGCAATAGTCATGGCACCTACGCACGAACTAGCGATTCAAATTACAGAAGTAATCAATAATATAGCTCGATACACCACTATTAAAAGTATTTGCTTGCACGGAGGTGTAGAACAGGATCCCCAGATAGAACAATTAAAAAAGGGAGTTGACATCCTGGTATGTACTCCAGGTAGACTTTTTGATCTGAATCATCAGGGATATATAAATCTGAAAAGATGTGAAATCTTAGTATTGGATGAGGCAGACCATATGCTTGACAGAGGATTTAAAAAAGACATCGAAGATATTATTCGTTTTCTACCACAAAAGAGACAAACCCTCTTCTTCTCCGCTACCATAAATCCAGAAATTAAAAAACTTGCTTACTCCTTGGTAAGTAATCCAATCCGAATTCAAATTTCTCCTAAGGATCCTATTTCAAAGAATGTAGATCATGCAGTTTGCTTTATTGAAATGGATGACAAACGATTCTTTTTGGAGCGCTTTTATAAAGAGCATGAAGACAAAAAAATTCTTGCCTTTGTCCGAACGAAAGTACGTGCAGAACGGGTTGTAAAAGCAATGGAAAGAGCTGATATAAAAGCGCTTTCACTACATGGAGACAAAGACCAAAAGAGTAGAACTAAAGCACTAGAAAATTTCAAATCCGGCAAGATACGATTGCTTATTGCAACGGATGTAAGTGCAAGAGGTATCGATATTCAGGGGGTGGATTTTGTTATTAATTATGATTTACCTGAGCAGGCTGAAAATTATGTACACCGCATCGGTCGAACAGGTAGAGGTCGTGCAAGAGGTCAGGCAATTTCATTTTGCAGTGAGCATGAAAGACCCCTACTTCAAAGTATTGAAGAATACATCTATCAACCAGTCAAAGAGTTATCTATCGAAAAGGCTGAATACCTTGAAACCATTGATTTGGCTTTAGGAAACAGCAAGCGTCTGGATGACTTATTGGGGGAAATTGAAAGTTTAGAAGAATTCAGAAGGAAGAAAAAGAAATCAAAAAAATAATCCTATTTTTAGGAAAAGTTAATCATTACAAGTTATGCGTTTATTCTCAATATTAGTTATCGCAGCATTCCTAGTTAGTTGCGAATCAACAGTTGACATGTCTCAACTAATCTATCAAAACGGTCAATACCTACTTAAAGACTCCGAAGCCGTATTCTCCGGTAATGTAACGGGTATGGAAGAAGGTGAAATTGTTGATGGTATCAAACAAGGTATCTGGACAGAATTCAACCGTGATGGTAAGCTTATGGCTGAAGGATCTTACACAGACGGATACAAAACTGGACCTTGGAAACTTTATCATAAAGAAAATGGGGAACTTTGGAAACAAGGAGCTTATGATGGAAAAGGTTTAAAGACAGGAGAATGGACAACCTTTGGAAAGGATGGCTTGTTATGGGAAAAAGGAAATTTTGCCAAAGACAGACAGGAAGGTGCTTGGGAATACTATCACCTGAATGGAGTGGTTAGAGCTAAAGGTTCTATGGTTTTAGGAAAAAGAGATGGTGTTTGGATTAAATACGATGAAGAAGGGAATGAAGCTAGTAGGAAAACATGGAATAATGGACAACAGCTGGAATAAAATCTTCAAAACTAAAATAATAATGAAACTTCAAAACTTACTTTTTGCCTTCGGCATGATTCTTATGGCAGGAATGTTGAATACATCTTGCTCCGGAGGCCACGATAACCAAGACCAAAACGCTGAACAAAGCTACGCGTATACTGCGGATTATATTTGTCCAATGCACTGTGAAGGCAGTGGATCTGATAGAGCAGGAAAATGTCCAGTTTGCAAAATGGATTATGTAATGAACGAATCTAAAGCAACTGAAAGTCACGACCACGATCATGAAGGTCATGACCATGAAAACCACGAAGGACATGATCACGATAATCACGAAGGACACGATCATGAAAACCACGAAGGACATGACCACGATAATCACGATCACGGATAATCATTAAAAAAAGCCTCTGAACACATTCAGGGGCTTTTTTAGTATATCCATTCATCAATATAGTCATTGAACAATATGGAAAGATTCTCTGCGTCGGTTAGGGCTCGATGCTGTTCGCCCTCAAACTCGTAGCCTTCCACTTCAAGCACATGCTTTAAGCCATGATTACGCCTCAATCTTTTGAACTTATGATACTGGGTCTTTAAATCAATATGCTTTTCGCTGATCCAATCAAATTCTAAATCGTGCAATTTGCAATCCAAAACTAATTGGTGCCTGTCAAAATCACCCCAGGATGCAAGTAGAAAATCCTCATCAAACTCATCGATCCAATCTATAAATTCATTGAAGACTGCATTAAAGTCCAAACTACGATTAATCTCACTCTGATCAATAGAGGTCAAATCATAGCAATACCCAGAAAGATTAGGATGAATGATCGGCTTTACCAAGCTTTGAAAGCGTCCAATTTCCTCCCCAAAACCATCAATAGCAACCGCACCTATCTCAATGGTTTCCTGCACCATATGAGCAGGTTTATTATCCCAGCATGTAGCTTCCAGATCAAAAATTATAAAGACCACAATATTAATTTTCTTCCTGTGAGGAAATATCTTGAGTAGGCTCTGCTCCTGTTCTTGCAAGTTGCTCCTGAAGCTGCAAAACCTGTTCTCTTAGTTTATCTATTTTGTCCTCAAGATTCTTGTTATTATCCATCGTCATCTCGTCAACAAATATGGCATTAGCCAAAGACATCCCAAGCATACCACCTGTTATAACAACCAAAACAAAGAAAAGTCTGCAAGACCAGGAATAAAAATAGATTAAATTTTCTGAATAGCTCTGTTCTTCTATTCGTTCAACTAAAAATTTAGGAATCTCATTCCAGCCCTCTATAGTGAAGGATTGAAAGATGGAGTAAAAAGAAATCATAGGATTACCAAAATACTCTGGTGCTATATCCCTAAAAAATTGACAGCCGAGCAGCGCAAATAAGAAGTTCAGTGTTATCAATGCAAAGAACACAAACACAGAGGATTTCAAGGCTCTGCTTAGACCGGAGAATATTGTATCTATTCGAGGAATAAACTGAAAGAATCGAATGACCCTGAATATCCTAAGTAGCCTGAAGACAACCAACACACTTACCTCTGCAGAAGGGTTTATAGAATGGAAAATCGCTGGAATAGAGGATATGATAATTAAGGTCTCAAATCTATTCCAATTGCTTTTCCAGAACTCTTTGACCCCTGCTGTCTTAACTTTGTAAAAGATTTCCAGTAGGAAGATCAATACAAAAAGATGATCAATGAATATTAACTCCTGATTATTCTTAAACTGCGGAAAATAGAGTAATGCAATCAGTATAGCATTGATCAGGATCAGAAAAAAAATGATTCGTTCATTTAGCAGGATCCTTTGTAACATAAAGCAGGGGTGTTGGATTGTTTATAAATTATAGCCTTCTAATCTGTTATAATAATAAAACAATAAATGGAAATTTTTAGAACGAACGGAGCCTTCTTTGTCTATATAAATAGGCTGAGCCACATGGAAAGTAGATAAATTTTCAATTCCTCTTGCTATAATGGCATCGTAGTCATTCCCCTTAAGGTCTTCAGATAAATTGAAGACGCCCTCTGCTTCTAGTTTTTTGAAATGCTCTAAACGTGCTTTCACTGCTTCTTTAAAATCATCATAACGCAAAGCGTAATCCTCCACTGGTAGTCTTAAAAAACCATACAGATCCAGTTCACTGTTTTGCTCCCGGAAACAATCAAAAGCAACTCGGGCAATGAAATGTGAATTCAAAACTATATTCTCCTTTTTGTAACGATCGACAATACGCGTAGCAAGATTCTGAGTGTATTTTGTTTCTCGTTGCTTGTCGTATACCAATTTTCCGTCCCTCTTGTAATAAGAACTAATATCTATTGCCCCATCATGTTTACCAATACTTTCACCACTTTCATTAACGAAGTTACCGAAGACATCCAGAGGTTTACCAAAGGTCACCGTAATTGCAGAGCCATTTCTAAATACCTTCCAGGCAAAGTGAAGAATCTTACGAATAGAAAACTTCTCCTTGGAACGGAAATACATTTCCTTACCTGTTTTCCTCAGAAACTCATGGACCATAAATCGTGCTTCCAAAACATTATGATAACCTAAAACAACAGGAACAACAAAGATCTTGTCACTATCGCCTGCTTCTATTTTATTACGTTGTGCCTCAATAAGCGTGCCCAACAAGCCCAATTTTAGTCTAGACTCCATCGAACCTGATCTGGAGCGTGTTCCTCCAGGGAAAAACAAGGTGTTAGTCCCCTTTTGAATAGCAATTCGAGACATCACTTTAAGTACCTCCAGGTAAATGATGTTCTTTTTTCTTCTATCCAATCGGTAAGCACCCAACTTGTTCATGAAATAAGCGACTATACCATTATTGAAGAGATTAAGCCCTGCACCGTATGAAACTGCTGGTAAACCCACTGCTCTATCTATTACATATCCAATAAGGATGGAATCCAAATTCGAAAAGTGGTTGGGAACCATAACGATCGTTCCTTTCTTTGCTAAAGCACGAACATGATCCACCTCTCCCGCTGCAACTAATCTTTCGTAAAGATGATGATCTGAATTATAGAATCGGCTAAAACGTTTTCCAGCTGCCGAATTCAATAATCGAGAAAAGAAAAAAGTAAGAAATACACGAGCAAAACGGAAGGTCTTTTCTTTGAAACTACCTACGATTTCCTCTGCATACCGTCGAATAATCTTTTTAAGAATCTCTTCTTTCTGTTCATTCTGCTCCGCAGTGTTTGGATTCAGTGCTTTGATCTCTTTTTGCAATCTGGACCAAAACTGCTTATCATCATTTGGATCTACTTTCCAAGGATAATTTTTAATCCGAATCAACTCGCTGTAGGAGGTCTTTGCCAGTAAAGAGAATAAATTCTCATTATGTGTGCTATTCAATGATGCGAAGGTCTGTTCACAAATTTCCGAAACAAACCCTTCCCTATCTTTATGAAGTTTATAAATAGGCCAATCCTTGATATCAGGAAACAATTGGGGTTTTGGCGCAATAAACTTTTTTCTTTTATTCATCAAGTGAGACTTAATAATTTGCAAATGCTTCATTGGCATCAGAAATAATGCCAAGGACCTCTTCCCTACCTAATTTGGTGTTCGAAGAGGTAAGTACCATTCTGGGAAGTTCTTCCCAATATTCGCCTAAAGCAGCTTTCAATCCCTCTACATTTTGCTCCACCTCATGCTCTTTAGCCTTATCTGCCTTCGTAAGTAACAATACGAAAGGCAATCCGCACTCACCCAACCAATTGATAAATTCTATATCAATGTGCTGATGCGGCACACTAATATCTACTAACTGAAATATACAACTGATGGTAGTTCGGGTTCTAAGGTAGGTTTTCACCATGTGTTCCCACTCTACACGCATTTTTTTCGAAACCTTAGCATATCCATAACCCGGCAGATCAACGAGAAACCAATTCTCATCAACCAAAAAGAAATTAATGGATTGTGTTTTACCAGGTTGCTTAGAAACACGTGCTAAGGCGTTTCTATTGGACAATGTATTTATAAATGAAGATTTTCCAACATTAGAACGACCTATGAATGCATATTCAGGTCTTTCATCATTAGGACATTGATTCGCACTGGGAAAACTACCTATAAAGGTTAAATTATTCATATACGTTGTTTCTATCCTGCAAAAATAACACCTAAACCATCAATTCGAGCTATTAAACCAGTTTTTTATTCAGAATAAAATATTATGGAAAATTATTTCATACTGAATATCAACAAATAATTCATTTTAACAAAAATATAGCATTCGATCACATACGAATTCTTCCATAGCATCGTTTTACTATCAAATCAAAAAATTTAAGATGGTAAGGAATTATTTTGTCATAGCATTTATGTTGATCTCAGTCTCTTTCGCACAAGCTCAATTAAGTGTAGGTCTGAAAGGTGGACTACATACAAGTCTTGTAGGAGATAACGAAAACTATACTTTTGATAATGAGGGTCTTGAAGAGCTTAAGCTACAGTTCAATGAAGCCAGCTATTCCTTTCATGGAGGACTCTTCTTACAGGCTGAATTAGGGAATTTCGTATTCAGACCTGAATTGGTTTATAGCTCAAATCGTCACTCTTTTTTAATTGAAGATCTCAAAAACATGGCTCCGCCAACTGTATTGGAAGAGTCCTACCAGCAATTGGATATACCCGTTTTATTTGGTGCAAAATTCGGATTCTTACGAATGAATTTGGGGCCAGTTGGTCACCTACACTTAAATTCCACTTCTGAATTAACCGATATAGACGGCTATAAGAGTAAATTCCAGGAAATGACCTATGGATGGCAAGGCGGTATCGGTATCGATATCCGTAAAGTCCATATAGATCTCCGCTATGAAGGCAACTTCAATAAATTCGGCGATCATATTACGATCTCAGAAACAAATTTCAATTTTGATGATCAGGCTTCAAGGTTTATGGCCTCAGTAGGCTTTGCCTTTTAAGCTGAAAGCTGGATTTATCCAGCTTTTTTTTGGTAGGTATACAACCGATTAAAACTTATCTTTGTCCTTTAATCAAATCTTAACTTAAACAGTTTATGCTGTCAGAAGCTTCAAACCCTGAATTCGATCTTGTTGATATGTGCCTCGATGGTGATTCGAGAGCACAGCGTGACTTGTACGACAAGTACAAAGATGCCATGTTTACCCTTTGTTACAGGATCTGCGGAGATTTTGATATGGCTTCTGATGTTCTACAAGAAGGTTTTGTAAAGGTGTTTCGGGGATTAAAATCTTTTAGAAGAGAATCTACTCTGGGTGCCTGGATCAAAACCATTGTTATCAGAACTGCATATAATGCCGTAAAAAAACAGAAGATCTTTTTCGAACCTATTGAAAATGTAGGTGAAGAAAGTGTAATTCAATGGGGCGATTTTTTGCAGGCAGAATATCTGGAAAAAGCAATTCTGTCGCTACCTGATGGATACAGGATGGTATTTATGATGATAGAAGTAGAAGGCTATGCACATAAAGAGGTAGCTGAGATGCTGAATATTTCAGTTGGAACATCCAAGTCTCAGTTGTTTTATGCAAAACGTAAGCTAAGAGAATTATTAAAGAATCAGATTTAAGCCAATGAAAGATTTGAATAAAGACAAACTTATCGAAGGCTTGCAAAAGCTTCCGGAATACAAAGCACCAGACTTTGTATGGGATAAGATTAATACGGAATTGGAAAGAGATCCTGTGCTTGCAAAGGCCATAAAAGAAATGCCTGTGCACAAGGCTCCAGATCATGTTTGGAATTCCATTGAAAAAAGCATAAACAAAAAACCTTTGATTGTTCAAATTGGAGGTCTTAAAAAAATAGCCGCAGCAATTACGATACTTATAGTATTGTCCTTTGGGATAAATAAATTATTGGACTCCTCTTCTACCGATCCTTTTGATGCTTTAACGGTTTCCGTTAGCGAAGAAGTTATTGACGACGCCATCCTTGTCGATCAAGATAATGAAGACCAAATGGCAATCGAAGAATTACTGCTACTGTGTAGTAATATGGAATTTATATGTACACGCCCCAGAATTTCAAAACTTAAAAATGATTTGCTCGAGCTTAGTGAAGCTAAGAAAATGCTTAAACAGGCACTGGGCGAATTTGGAACAGAAGTCTATCTGATTCAACAACTCAAAGACATTGAAATTGAACAAAGCCACCTAATTAAGGAGCTTACTAAACAATTAACCTAATACCTTTAGATGCAGCGTTATATGAAACATAAAATTTTCAGTAAGAAACTTGTTGCAGCAATTGCAATGGCTTTTGTGCTCGTATCGGTAAGCTTTGGACAAACAACGCTTAAAGTAGCGTCTAAAAGCTTAAAGGAACATTTCAATTATCTCCCTGGTATGGAGGTAAATGTAGAAGGACAAAAGGCCGAAATAGTCATTGAAACCTGGGATAAGAATTCCGTCGAGATCATTATAGACTTCATAGCCAAGCATCCATCAGAGATGATTGCGAAAAAAGACTTGAAGTGTATTAAATACAGCTATAAAACTGCAGGTAACAAAGTATACTTCAGAAACTTCATTCGCTCGGACGAAGATACTCCACCGCAGGCCCAGCTTAAAGCCATATACACTATTCGGCTGCCAAATACATGTCCTGTATATGTGAAGAACCAGTTCGGATCCACTCATGCTTCAGAGCTAACCAATGCATTCACCCTGAATTCAGAATTCTCGGAGATTGTATTGAAAAATCTAAAGGGTGCTATTGATGTAAGAACCAAATATGGAGACATAACAGGTGATGGCATCCATGGACAAGTGAGTATGAATGCAAGACGTTCTGACATTACGCTAACCGATATCAGCGGTGATTTCAATATTTATACCGCTTTTGGTATCGTAAAGCTATTTACGGATCATACCTTGCTTAATTCATTGAATATTGACGGAGAACAATCAGATGTTTATCTGTTTGATCCGCTTCCATCAGCATATGGCTATGAGCTAACGGCACACTATGGCAGTATTACTGCTCCAAGAGACTTGAAGTTTAATTACATTGAAAATAACCAGACTATCAAAAAGGCAGTATTTATGCCTAGTAAGGAATTGGCAAGTATTTCGATAAATATCACCTTCGGAGATATTATCATTCGAAACCCTTAATCTTTTTCTTCCCAGTCTTTACATCTTAAAACAGCCTTCGCCCATCCTTTGAGCAAGGCTTTTCTTTTGGCAGCATCCATTTCTGGTTTAAATACTTCAGAAGAATACCTACTATTCTTTATAGATTCAAGAGACCAAATTCCTGCATGTATACCTGCCAGGTATGCTACTCCTAAAGCCGTTGACTCCGTAGTTTCAGGGCGCTCAATTACAGTATCCAGTATATCTGCCTGAAACTGCATCAGCAGATTATTATTTGCAGCCCCACCATCTACACGCAGTACACTAATTGGCACAGAACTATCCTCAAGCATGCAATTCAGTACATCATGTGTTTGATAGGCCAGTGATTCAAGGGTTGCTCTGATGATATGACTTTTATCTACATCTCGGGTCAATCCAAAAATACCACCTCGAGCATACATATCCCAATAGGGCGCACCTAGGCCCGTGAATGCAGGCACCACATATACCCCATTGGTGTCTTCTACCTTAAGAGCATAATATTCTGAGTCAGGAGATTC
>OMKD01000220.1 GCA_900299495.1 Sphingobacteriales bacterium | reverse complement strand
GCAGTATCTGTCACCTGCTTTGGAATCGTATCTGTGGCATCTTCTGCAATCGGAACCGGTATCAAAAACAATCTGCCCTTAGCCATTGGTCTCTTTTTTGTACAAAAGTAAGGCATCGAGCGCAAACTTCGCAGCCCAATTTGGCGCCTTCATGCGCATATAGCTTGCCCAAGGGGGCCAGGAACCCGGAACAGCTCCTTCAGTATATAAAAATCCACTCGCTGGCATCTTTTCTATTAATTGACGGGAAAGATTCAGATAAGACTTGTCATTGAATAAGTTTACAGCCTTCAAAAAGATAATAATCCACTGCCACTCTCCAGTTAGACATCTGAATGAATAATCACCTTTCCACTTAGGTCCGTAACGACCAGCAAAATTCAAATTATTGAATTGCAGCACTTGAATCTGCGCATCAATTTGCTGTTTACACAGGTCTAATAAGCTATTGTCACCTAATAACAAAGCAGATTCCACAAAACCGCGAACTGTATAAGCCACGGTATGCGTATAAGCGATATCCCCTTGAAAACCTGCTTTCAAAGGAAAATAGGTCTTATCTATCCGCTGCAACAATGTTCTCAGCAGTTTCTTACAACCTTCTATGAGAACTTCATGTTCATGTTTTAAACCGATCAATAAACCTGGCCAAACAACCCGGCTGTAGTACGTAGGTACAAAATCTCCTTTATAATGAATCCCCTTTCCTCCTTTTCGAATATGCTCCGCTAGCCATTCTGTTAACTTCAATTCCTCTGCCTTGTACTGATCGCTCTTCTTAGCATAAGCATGAAACCCAAGGGCAATTTGAGCAGAATTGAACAGGCTTAGACGGGTATTATCGGCGTAAAGAGAAGGAAATGCTCCATCGGCATGCTGAACCTCTTTGGCCAGCCAATGCATGCAGCTTTCAACATATTTATTGGTATTTATGCCCATTTGTTTTTCCAACTGAATCAGTGTTGGTATCAAATACCCTGTTGTCTCGGGGTAAGGCTTAGACCAGGCTTTGAATGGATGGCGAACCCTTGAGTAATAGGCAGAAGAACCTTTACCACTATTGATGTCTATGCTTTTTTTTATAAAACTATAATGCTTTTCTATGTTGTTATTTACGGTCATTTATCGTTCTTGTGTGCACAAGTTGTTTTGTAAAGGAACATAAAAAGAGATTAATCAGGTTTTCAATATATGACAAATAAGCGCTTTTTGATTCTTGCACCCTACTTTTTCCCTTATCAAAATCCAAGGGCAAGAAGGGTACTCAAATTATTGGAGCATTTGGATAAAAAAGGCTTTAAAACAGATGTTGTTTGCTCTTCCCGATCTTTAAAACCGAACTACTTATCAGATAACATAAAGATACACCCCTGTGGATTCAATTCCATAAAGGAAAAATTTAGCAAGCTTAGTGGAATCCCTTCTTCTAAGAAAGATCCATCAAGTATTGGTTCAAAATTAAAATCAGTTGCCAAAGGTCTTAATGGCGTTTTCCTGAAATCTTTCTACTGGCCGGATGATTCATTTGTATGGATGAAAAAGGCCAAAGCTACATGCTTCAAACTAAGTGAAAACAACAGCTATGATGCTATAATTTGCTTTTCACTCCCCTATGCAAGTCTTATCATTGGTGAGCAATTAAAAGATGCTTATCCAAACATCCTCTGGATAAATGACATAGGAGATCCCTTAGCCTTTCAAAGCAAAAACTTGATCAACAATACTTGGCTGTATGAAAAACAAAATCAAAAAACAGAGCAGAGGATACTGAATAAAGCCAACTTAAATATTGTAACGAACGAGGGACTTAAACGCATTTATCAACAAAAACTCAAGATTCAAGAGGATCAATTAAAAGTTGTTGGTCCCTTTAACCAAGTTGGCTTCCCTGTAAAAGAACAGGCAGCGGATAAAGCGTTTAGTTTTCTGTACCTAGGTACCTTTTACGCCAAACTAAGAAGTCCCAAACGACTGAAATTAATGTTTAAAGATATCCTTAAGCAATTCCCAAATAGGAACCCAAAACTGTGGATAGCGGGTCCAATCAAATCGGAAGAAGCAAAATTATTTCAGTCGGACCCAAGCCTAAAAGACCATGTAACTATATATCCTTTCTTAAACAAGGAAGACACACAGGATTTAATTCAAAAAAGCAGATTCCTTATTAATATAAGCAACCTGTCTGAGCACCAACTACCCAGTAAATGTGCAGACTATGTAGCTAGCGGTTTGCCGATCATTAATGTCTACGAATTTGAGAAAGATGTATCTGCCAGCTATTTAGCACCCTACCCCCTAGTTTTCAACTATAATTCCTTGAAAAAAGGTGTGAAACAAACACGCGCGCTAGGCAACTTTATAGAATTATATAAAGACAAGACGGTCAATCCTAATGTAAGTGAAAAAATACTTGAAAAATCCAAGCCAGCATATATGCTACAACTTATCCTTAAGCTTTAGAAGCAAAAATAAGAATATCTGAACTCCACCATTTCAAACGAGCAGATTTTTGGTCCTTTACTAATTTTGCGAGACTTACAGATAGCTTTGGAAAAAGCCAATTGAAGGGGAATATTGTTTGATTGAGATAGCACAAGGCGTCAATCTTAAAACCAGAATCTATCATAAGATCACAGG
>OMKD01000219.1 GCA_900299495.1 Sphingobacteriales bacterium | reverse complement strand
CAATAGCTGCACTCTCATGAAATCGTTTCACACCCCCAGGAAATTTCAAAAATACTGAAAATCCTTATCGTTTTTTTATGGCTTTGAAATCCAATCCAGTATTAGATCGATTACATCGATCTCACTGAAATGTGTTTTTCCATTTACAGTATAGGTACTGACCTTCCCGGTCTTAGAATTATAGATGATCTGATTGCCGGGTTTTTGATCTGCATTATATATCTGAATACAATTAATGAAGTGTTCAATACCATCGCAAAAAACGACCTTATTGTCCCATTTTGGAGCACCTATCTCACAACAATAGAAGTGTAACAGTCCATTCAAAGATTCTTTAGCCTGCATAAATAATTTGATTTTCAGATATATGTAAATTGAAATCTTTCAACTAAAACAATATAACAATTATTTAATATTGCTAACAATAAATTTATACGTAATTCCAAATAAACAATACAAATAATTGGTTTTATCCGTATAAAAATCCGACAATCATTATCAACTCAATATAAAATATCGAAAATTAAGCAATCAAATTTTGTTAAAACAGAAATAAAATATAAATTGGATTCCAATCAAGTAAGTACATATATATTTTCAACCTGATAGATCGAAAACTTTATAATTCCTAATCTCAATCCGTTCTATTATGAAAAGTTATAAAGCGAACACATCTAAAACAAGATCTCAAATAGCTGCTGAATACGGTATTTGCATAAAGACATTGTACAATTGGTTAAAAAAAGAAGGTATCCAATTGAGACAAGGGTTAATCACACCAAAAGAATTAGCCAGAATATACGCTGTCCTTGGCAATCCGGGACATTTCACCTATTCAAGTTTTACGAGCTAAGATTACCAGTATGCATCCTAAGAAATAGAATCCGACTTTTTCATAAAAAGTCAGGGAATTCCTTGGTATAACCCCAAAGCCAATGGAAGCAAACCTGATTCTATCCAAGCAGAATCAGTAATAATTTTTATTTCACATTTTTAATTCACTTATCATGAAAGTTAAAAACTTATCTAAAAGAGGAATGAAGAAACTTCTTTATGCTGCAGCAGGATGCTGTTGTAACACCTGTACATGTACTTGCTCTTGTTGCTGGGGCGGGGATGGTGGAGATGGCGGAGACGTCACTGTAAACCTAGAAATCAACTAAATACACATAGTGATTTAGTAAAATACGATGGGTCAACATACTAAATGTTGACCCATTTCTTATTTAAAAAGAATTCATTACACAATCATACACACCTTTACCCAAAGTTACCCACAAATCAAAAAGACTCCGCTTTACCTTTAACACGATTACAAAACTAGTGTCCAAGCTATTCGGTAATCGAAGGAAAAGGTCATAAGCAGAGCCTTGGCATTTGCAATGGCCATTAACTAACCATTTTTAATGCACTATCATGAAAGTTAAAAATCTTTCTAAAAAAGGAATGAAAAAACTCCTTTATGCAGCAGCTGGCTGTTGTTGCAACACTTGTACATGTACATGTTCTTGCTGCTGGGGCGGCGATGGTGGTAACGGCGGTGATGTTGATATAACTATCAAAGTTGGATAAACTTATCAACAAGCACTTAAGAAACCAAGATACAGTCAGCCATTGCTGGCTGTATCTACAAAATTAACAAATACAACAACAATATCAGCTATGCTAAATCAATATGATATATTCTGGGATGAAGATCATAATATATACCAGATAAGAACTAAAACAGATATCTATGCCATAGAGTTTGACAATCCAAAGAAAAAATATCTGTTCGATGATATGGTCAAACTATCAAGAGAAGAAGAAGGTATCGGTTTAAATAAACTCATCCAACAACTGGAAAAGAACCATGATCGATTTTTAATTCTTGAGGTTTTGGATGAATTAAAAGAGTATGGCTTACTGACCACGGATTATTTTGTAGATCTAGCCATACTTAACAAAGAACCAAATCCAAACTCAGATGACCCCAAACAGCGAAAGGTCCTGATAATTGGAGAGGAAAAAATCTCAACAAAAATTCAAAGCACCTTTACAGAAGAAGGATTTACCAATGTGGATATGCAATCCATAGATGATTACCTAAATGCATCAGACTATAACTTTTTAACGAACTATGACTTCTTTGTAGTCGATGGACACAACTGGAACCCGGTCTTACTTCGCTCGGTAAACAAAGCACTTGTGAACCTAAAAAAACCATGGTTATACCTCAAAGGACTGGAGGCTGCTGAAGTTAAGATAGGCCCGATATTCCTTGGTGGAGAGCTAGGATGCTACGACTGCCTTAGAAAACGAATTGAAAGCAATGACGAACTTGCTCCTTACAATCGAAACTACCTAAAATATTTAGAAAATGGGAACAAGACAGCCCAGCCAGATAAAATCCCGTTGAACAGTACTGCAATGAATATCCTTGCATCCCTGACAGTATCAGAAGTTTCCAAATACTTCGAGCAATGGGCCTTGCCAGAGACAATAGGTAGCTATATAAGCTTCAACGTAGTTTCTTATAAATCAGAAACACACAAACTGCTCAAGATACCCTACTGCGAAACCTGCAGACCTAAGATGAATTATAATCTTGCCCCATGGCTCGAAGCAGTTACCCTTAATTAATTCTCTAATCTCAAACGCTAATTATGCTAGCAGCAAATCATGTTATAAATTGTAAAAAGATGGTTTCCTCAGAGATAGGGATTCTATCTAAATTGGTCAAACTACCCTTGCTAAATCAAGATCCTTCTATAAGAGGTTATGGAATTTGGCCCTGCGATACCAGCGCATTTTCCAATGAAAAGTTTGGTGGAAGATCTTCGGGTTGTGGCACTAGTTGGGACGAAGCGCTTCTAGGAACAGTCGGTGAAACCGCTGAACGCTATGCATCTGCATTTTACAATCTGGAAGAAGCTACCTTAAGTTCATATAAAGACTTAAAGCAAAAAGCCATACACCCCAGTGAATTTGCACTTTTCCATGAAGAACAGCACAAACATCCCAATTTTCTGATCATCCCTTTTGATGAAGAAGCAGAAGTCAACTGGTTTGAAACAACAGATCTTACAAATGGTGGAGAAAAAGTGCTTTGCCCAGGAGCTTTTATCTATTTACCCTGGACTGCAGACAATCAATGGATCACACTGACCACATCGACTGGGCTTGCAGCACATACCAACATCCACAAAGCAATGTTGACAGGGATGTATGAATTGATCGAGCGAGATAGTTTTACCATTACATGGGTTCAAAAACTGGTGCCTCCGAAAATAGTTTTATCCAAAGATGTAACCGACTACATCCATTCCATTTTCCCCACCCATTATGAATGGCACTTCTTTGACATCACCTATGATTTGAAAGAGCCAAGTGTACTGGGATTCTGTGTAGGCCACGCAGACTTTGGAAAATTTGTAGCTGTAGGATCTTCTACCAGATCAACAATGGCAGAAGCTTTACAAAAAACAGCTAAAGAAATTGGACAAGGCGTTGGATACTTCAGACACCTAATGGGAGAAAAGAAAGACTGGCAACCTTCAGATAATTTCTTCGAGATTATGGACTTTGAACAACACTCCATTTTCTACACAAAAAGACAAGACCTCTGGCATGTATTCGATGATTATTTTAATGCCAAGGAAACACGAGTAGTGGATATGCATGAGAAATGTGAACTCACCGATGCAGAAAAGCTAAAACGCATGTTCAAAACCTTCAAGGATAAGAATTACAATGTACTCTTCAAGGACATTACCACTCCTGACATTAATCAAATGGGTTTTTATGCAGTGCGCATGTTTGTGCCACAGCTTATTCCTATGAGTGGTGCTTATCCGTTTTATTTCAATGGAGGAAAAAGACTTTATGAAGTCCCTAAACTGATGGGATACACCTCCAACGATTATGCGAATTTGAATCCATATCCTCACCCATTCCCTTAATTAAAGTAGTATGATTAGTAAAATAGAAGAAACAAAAGCATACTTCGACGACATAGAAGAAGGTATGTATGGCAAGAAAAATGTTGCCGATGCACTAGCCTTGATTTACCATGAGAATTCAAAGTTCAACAGATTCTCTCAAAGAAGACAAGGGGAAAAGATCGGTATATTTTATAATCCATATATCACTGAACGCTCCAGTCAGCCTTTCAAGCATTATCCGGGTGCTGAAAAGACTGAACTGGCAAAATATAATGAGCTACCAAGCCCAAAGGTAGATCTGTTTGAGACTATTCTAAACAGAAGATCGTTAAGAGATTTCAATCCAGATTACCAGATCTCTGAGCGAGAAATTCAAATACTACTAAAGCATTCATATGCCGTTATCCAAAGGGTACCCATGAATGATGTAAAAGGGCATATAGGTTTTAGACCAGTCCCCTCTCCGGGTGGACTCTATGCGCTTGAATTGTATTTAGTCTTATTCAATAGCCAGTTAGGGTCAGGTATTTTCCATTTCAGACCCGATGAAATGTCTTTAGAAAAAATCCAGGATGGCAATATGTTAGAGGTTTTCAAGGAAATCGTGACCGCAGAACCTTACATAAATATCAACAATGCTTCAGGCATGATTATCACTAGTGGTTTATACGAACGACTTGCTATTAAATATGGCGAACGTGCTTACAGATTCATGATCCATGAAAGTGGATTCGTGGCTCAGAATATGAGCTTGGTACTTGAAGCGATTGGACTTGGTTCCTGTATGGTTGGCGGTTATTT
>OMKD01000218.1 GCA_900299495.1 Sphingobacteriales bacterium | reverse complement strand
TAAACTGATATCCAGTGTTTGACCTACTTTATCATAATTCTTATTGAAATTGGCATTTACCTCCTTAGTATTACCTGATTCAGTTTCGTCTTCAAATCTATTGGCATAATGACTTCTGTTCCCAAGATTATCATAAAAATCAGAAATTGTAGTTGCAGGATCCAATTCATCTGAGATACCAATATTACCATTGATGCTAAATGAGGTGTTGTTGTTCAGGATATATTCTACTCCCAGATTAGCATTGTGATTTACATCAGTTGGAGTACCGGAAAATATATAATATTGACGATACAGACTGTCGATGTTGTTTAAAAAAGTGGTTCGGTCTGTTATACCGATTCTATAGGTTTCATTATATCTTCCTGAATAACCTGCAGTAAGATTCCACTTCGCAATCTTTAGGTTAGAACTTATACTAGCATTTGCACTTGGGCCGGTTCCTCCAGATACGTTTGTTATAAGGTTAAAGCCTTTCTTATTTAATTTCTTCGTTGTGATATTGATTATTCCAGCACTTCCTTCCGGATCATATTTGGCAGATGGATTGGTGATGACCTCTATGTTTTTGATAGAAGCAGCATCAATTTGTGCAAGCAAAGCTCTTCGGTCTAATCCTGTAAGTCCTGATTCTTTCCCGTTGATTAGGATACGAACATTCTGACTTCCTCTTAGAGAGATATTGTCATCCTGATCGATTGTTATAGAAGGTATGTTTCTTAGAAGTTCTGTTGCATCTCCGGATAGGGATGCAAGATTGTCTTCAACGTTAAAGACCTTTTTCTCAAGCCCAAATTCCACATATTCTCTTTTTCCTTTTACTTCGAATTCCTGAAGTGATTCTGAGGAACGTATCAGGTTTATTTTACCTAAGTAAATATTCTCACCGGCGATAACCTCCGTTAATGACATTTCCTCAAATCCTAGATAATTAATTTTTATTATATATGTCCCTTCTTCCAGGTCTTTAAATTCAAAGCTACCATCTGCATTTGATAGATTTCCTTGTAGAATATTTTCGCTTTCTGCTTCTAATAATCCAATAGTTGCAAATCCAATTCCAGCATTTGAGGATGGGTCCCAAATCTGTCCCTCAATAGAATTTTGTGCTTGAGATACAGTTACAAGAAGTAAGCTTGAAGTAAGTAAAAGTAGTAATTGCTTCATTCAAAAAATTTTCCTTTGAACAATTTAATGCTTTAGAAGTTGCAAAAAAGCAAAAAAGGTAAGAGTAATCAATACCCTTACCTAATATTTTATCTTATGTTAAGTGAAATAGTGTTAAGCAGACAATAACTTAATGATGACTACAAGAAGAACACTGACTACAAGCCCTAGGGTTACTTTCCCTAAGTCTACTAGTATTTCTCTTACTATTTCCTTCTTTAGTTTTTTATCTGTGAGCAGTCGGATACCTATTTCTCGACCAGCAAGTAAACCTATAAACACCCAGGTTGTGCTCATCGGAAGATTACCTGTCCAAGGGAATTGATAATCCACTCCGAAGATAGAGTCATATTTGAAGATGTATAGAATCACTGCGTAAATAAGATCTATGAAGGTTGCCGATCGGATATCTGCTGTGTTTGTTTTTCTTCGAACAACTTCCTGTACATTACCACCTCTTCTGTAGAAGATAAGTGCTAACAAGCCAAGAAGAACAATGAGTGAAAGTATAAAGCTACCAATACCCATGTTTTGACCACCCTGCAGATAAACATAGATATTCGCAAGATCTTGTGTAAGCCATTGGAACCACAAGAAACCAGTAGTAAACCACTGGGCAACTATCCAGAACTTATAGTTTCCTTCTTTGATCGGATTTTCTTTGAACTTCTTCTCCGTAAGCCCTGAGATAGCCAGGTATATAACGATAGCTGTAGCAAAGGCAACTAGATAGCCAAGAAGGGATTTGTTGATCATTCCTCCCATTTTCGTACTTGAATCAAAGATTGATGCGAAAAGGGCTCCGATATCATTAGGTACTTTATTCAATGAAAACAAGGTAAGAATCATAAAGGTAGTACTTACCGGGATTCCTATTCTGGTAATGAACAATAATACAAATGGAGGAATCAGATAGTACCATTGATAAAGATCAGGAGTTAAATCAGGTAGATATTTATCTAATCTCCCATAATGAATGTCAGCATTTACATACCCGTTGACCAAAGCTGCTGTCATGATTGTCGCTGCAAAAGCATAAAGGACATACCACTTCATCTTCTTCTCATTTGAAGTAAGAAATGTACCTAAGGTTTGTATTACATCATTACCTACAACTGAGAAAGCGGCAAGAATAAAGCCGACCCACATTACAAAACTGCTTATTTCCATAGCACTAAATAAAATTTGCCTAAAGAACGTAAAGAAACTTAATGTTTAAGCTCACTCAATGTTAAGTTATTGTTATTTCTTTAGAGTAAATAATTATTTACTTCTTTAATCTGAAGAGTATGAATGAGATACTAAAAAACAGAATATAAAGAGTCCCAAGAACAGGGTCTATAAAATTTGATTTTTTGCAAGTCAATCCTAAAGTTTCAGTTAATTAGTAAGTCAATTTGTTTATTTAGCTCACTATTTTTTGATTTTGGCTAAATCTTATGCCCTTGAGGGGATTTTTTTGCTTAGAATTTGGTTTTATATCTTATAGTCAGTGTCTACACACTGATAAGATTTATTTTTGATCAGATGAGTAATTTGTACTAAAACTTTCTACCTTTGTATTCCGTAGCAATACAAATGCTTTTTTAATTTTTAAAGGGTTCAATTCTAATTTCTGATATGACCAAATATGTTTTTGTTACGGGTGGTGTAACATCTTCTCTGGGTAAGGGTATTATTTCATCTTCTCTTGCAAAATTGTTGCAATCCAGAGGTTTAAGTGTGACAATTCAAAAATTCGATCCATATATTAATGTAGATCCCGGAACGCTCAACCCATATGAGCATGGTGAATGTTATGTGACTGAAGATGGCGCAGAAACAGATCTGGATCTTGGCCATTATGAACGTTTTTTGAATAATGCAACTTCTCAGGCCAATAATGTGACCACGGGTAGGATCTATCAAACCGTAATTAATAAGGAAAGAGAAGGAGCCTATCTTGGTAAGACTGTTCAGGTGATTCCACATATCACGGATGAGATCAAGCGCAGGATGAAAGTGCTTGGCAATAATGGAGAGTATGATGTTGTAATAACAGAGATTGGTGGTACGGTTGGTGATATTGAGTCCTTACCTTATTTGGAGGCTGTTCGTCAAATCAGGTGGGATCTTGGTACAGAAAATTGTATTGTTATACATTTGACTCTTATTCCATATTTAAATGCGGCTAAGGAGTTGAAAACCAAACCTACTCAGCACTCTGTTAAAGAGTTGCAGAAGGCTGGTTTGCAGCCGGATGTTTTGGTTTGTAGAACGGAGCATGATCTGAATAAATCTATTAAGCGTAAGTTGGCATTATTCTGTAATGTTGACGTGAGTTCAGTGATTGAAGCAAAAGATGCGTCAACTATATACGAGGTTCCGCTACTCATGCAGAAAGAAAAGTTGGATGAGGTTGTTATCAATAAGCTTCGACTTAGAGATATGCAAGAACCAAACCTTAAAAAGTGGAAGTCCTTCCTAAATAAACTAAAATCTCCTAAGAGTACTGTGAATATTGGCTTGATAGGAAAGTATAATGAGCTTCCTGATGCTTACAAGTCCATATATGAGTCCTTTATTCATGCAGGTGCTAAGAATTCCTGCAAGGTTAATGTGATTCCAGTGCATTCAGAATCTTTAGATGATGTCAATCAACTAGAAAATGTGTTTAGTGATCTTAATGGTATCCTTGTTGCTCCTGGATTTGGAGAGCGTGGAATTCAAGGAAAGATCAATGCTATTCAATATGCCCGTGAACATAAATTCCCATTCTTTGGAATTTGTCTGGGGATGCAATGTGCAGTCGTTGAATTTGCCAGAAATGTTGTGAAGCTCGATGCAGCTTCGCAGGAAGTTAACCCTTCCATTGAGCATCCTGTAATTCACTTGATGGAGGAGCAACATGGGGTAGTAGAAAAAGGTGGAACCATGCGATTAGGTTCATATCCATGTGTTTTGGCTAAAGATTCAAAGGCATATAAAGCATATGGCAAAAAATCAATTACGGAGAGGCATAGACACAGATATGAATTTAACAACGAATATCTAGACGTCTTTGCTGAACATGGTATGTCTGCAACTGGTATTAAT
Source organism: Sphingobacteriales bacterium (assembly GCA_900299495.1). GTDB lineage: Bacteria > Bacteroidota > Bacteroidia > Chitinophagales > Saprospiraceae > AM-2324. Next base: position 4,079 of record OMKD01000218.1, on the reverse strand, counting down.
CCCGATAGTAATTTAGTCGAGATTGTTGAAGTAAATGATCATCCGTGGTTCGTTGGGGTACAATTTCATCCAGAACTTAAAAGTACAGTGGAAGCACCACATAAGGTTTTTGTTTCTTTTGTTAAAGCGGCAATGGATCACAAGAATCAAGCATAATTTTAGTTAGTACAGGTATGAAAAAGAAACTCCTTTCATTTGGTATGGTTGCTGTGGTATTAGGAAGTATTTATAGTTGTTACAGCTTTAAAGGGATCGCTATTGATCCTGAGATACGTACTTATTATGTAGAGCAATTTGTTGATAATTCAGGAGGTGGAGTACCTGTACTAGCTATCAATTTTACGGAAAAATTAAAGGATAAAATTCGGAATGAGTCTCGACTGGTTTATTCTGAAGTGGATCCAGACATTACCTTCTCTGGTAGTATAAGTCGTTTTGATCCTGTTACCTCACTCACAGGAGCAAATAATCAGCTACACATTGGTGTGAAAGTTTTACTCGAAAAGACGAAAGGCGAAGATTTAGAAGATAAATCCTTCAATGAAAGCTTTTTCTCTGAATTTCCGCCAGATGTCAATTTTTTGGATGTCCGAGAAGACCTAATCGAAGAAATAACAGACCAGTTGGTTATCGATATTTTCAATAAGGCCTTTACGAATTGGTGATTAAAGTTTTTTGATCTCGTAAATTCGTATTAAGGCAAATGCATTTTCATCACCATTGAAATCACTCACATAATCCTTATTAAACAGACAAGTAATAATCTGATTTTCTCTTTCAATAAGGTTTAAACAATCCTGATAATCAGGTGTAGGAATTTCATCACTTAGCGGTTCAACTATGCCTGTATATTCGTAACCCTCAAAAATATTACTTTCATCTATACAGTTTGTTGTTTCATTTTCTGTAAATGTGGTGAAAGATATTTTATAACTAACCTCAGAACCCCTTAAAATGAAATCTCCTTCATCATTGGGTGCCGGTTCTTTACAGTGTAAAAACTTAACGACTCCAGCGTCTAAGGTCACATTGTAGGAAGACCCACAATAAAGATTAAGGTCTGTGAAGATGTCCTCCATCAGGTTTCGTTGTATATCCTGTGGTGGCTCAGTACATTGCCAACATGACAATAGTATGCAGATAATTATGGAGTAAGATCGTTTCATTTAAAGTTACTTAACGGATTAGTGAAACATTGCCTTGTAGTGTCCGTTTCTCTCCACCGATACATTCTAATTCTATATAATACGCATAGGTGTCAGAATCTAATGGAGTGTTTTTGTATGTTCCATCCCAATATTCCTCTCTGTTTTCTGTGAAAAATACCATTTCACCCCATCTGTTATATACGGATATAACTGCCTTTTCAATGAAATTTCCTTCTATTTTGAAATAATCATTGTCACCGTCATCGTTGGGGGTAAAAGTGTTTGGTATAAAAACATAGGGGAGATCACATTTGGGATCTAAAACTGTAATAGTACGGTCAGCAGAAGCTGTACATCCATTTTTGTCTGTCACCACTAAGCTGATCGTTGTGTGTTCCTCTGGTGAACATGTAAAATAATATTCTTCTTGTAAATATACGAAATTGTTGAATATAAATTCGTAAGAATTTAAATCCATTAAGTTACTCTCTAGAGTTACCGATTGACCTTGATATATCGTATCCACATCACTCAATAATTCAAGATCAATTAAGTCATTGAATCCTTGTACTTGTAAGTTTAACGTATCCATGCATCCCCAGGGATCTGTTTTGATCATTTGGTAATCTGCAAAGGTGGAAAAGGGTAGGAGGACTGAATTAGGATTCAAAGAATATGGAGAACCATCACTTGACCAAACAGCAGTAAGTGGATCGGAAACATTAAAAATAAATTCAGACTCATACGGGTAACACGGTCTAATAACGGTATCCTTGTTTTCTAACAGATATATACCAAGATTTAGACTATCCTCGGATATACAATTGTTTAAGTCTACTGATTCAACCAAAACATTTGTTTCTGAACTTTCTAAAGATAGGAGTAAGGTGTCTTGGCTCTCAAATGATAATCCATCAGTATACCAATTGATCACATTAAATTCATCTTGATTTTCAAGGTTAATTTTAAATAAATTGTTCGCGCAGTCAATTTTATCGTATACCAAAATAGGTGCAACCGGTTCTAAAACTTCTACGTAAACAGTGTCATAATTTATACATGTTGAATTACCCACTACACTGCTGATTGCTGCCACAAATAGGAGGTTAGATTCAGGAACAATCGTTATGGTATCCTGTGTGCTGCCTTCAAATATTTCATTTGGAAGCCACTCGACAGATTGGTTGTTAGAGCCTGAAAAATTCAATAGTAGCGAATCTCCTGTACAGATACTGATCGTATCCTTATCACTTATTAAGGGAACTTCCCAGTTAATAGGTTCTTCAAGTTCAATTACGCAGCCATCATTGTAAAAAAGACTGAGCATGATTTCTGTTTCCTGATTTATGTTTACATCAATAGCATTTCCAATGTAGCTGGTCTCATCAATTAGCCATATAGCAGAATCCAATTCAAAAGCACTAGATTCGAAAACTGCTTCCAACTGCAGCTCAAGAACGGATTCACAAGAAAGTATACTATATTCTATTCCGAAGGCACTGACAGACTCTTCAATAGCAACGGGGATGTAAATGGTATCGGCACACGCTTCAAGTCCAGGAATCCAATAAGAGACCAGATAATTACCTGCTGTTGAATAGTTATGACCAACCTGTTGACCTGGTGAAAAATTATAAACATCATTATCATCTCCAAAATTCCAGCTGATAACCTCTTGTGCGGATATAGCGGGGATAAATTCCTGATATAGATCCCCACAATCATTTAAAGTGTATACTGGATAGTCGTTTTGCTCAAATAAGTAAACTGCAAAGGTATCTGAAAGCTGACAACCAAAGTTGTTTTCAAGGGACACCGTTAAGGTATCCCACCCAGGATTTATTGAGGAGTACTCTAACATACTATTGTCCTGAGAAAATACAATTGTAGAAGAGGTATTCCAGGAAACAATATCATAATTCGAAACTACAGGGTTAAGCTCTACGATAATAATATCTCCAAGGCAAATTAATTGGTCTGGTATGTTTTCAAGTTGGTTTATTTGCTGATTAATAATAGTTAGTTCATGCGAAACATTACAATTAGCTTCAACATCATAGCTGTGAACATAAACAGTAGTAAAATCCGCAACCTGTATATTTATATTTTGATTGATACCTAAAGTATCGTTTTTTTCAGGATCAGCTGTCCAAATATATCCAAATGGAAATGGATCAGCTTCTAGCATTACAGAGTCAGCGCAAATAATAAGCGTATCTGGCAGGGAAAAAGAAGGCGTTTCATTCACTCCTACAAAAACATCAAGTGTCTTTTCACAACCTAAATTGTCTTCTACTACAAGGGTATACAAAGTGCTTGAATCCGGATAAAATGAAGGATTGGGATTGAATATATCAGATAAATTATAATTCGGAGACCAGGTGTATGTATAATCCAAACTATAGGATTCATTCAATAAAACGGTGTCCCCTGAGCAAATTTCTATAGAATCTATATCCAGAGTTTCCTCAATTTCATTTAAATACAATAAACTAGTGGCTTCGTAGATACATCCTTCAGATCCTGTAATTTGTAAGGTGACGTTTAAAAAGCCTGTATTGGCTGGTAAAATAACCAAAGGAGACTCTATATCTAAAGTCATTCCATTACTAAATATCCAACTATAATCAACAGGGTTACTGCCAAAGGAGTTGGGTATGGGATTAAACTGTATCTCATATAAATCTCCGCATCCTATAATCTCATAGTCGATTTCAGGATCCATTCCCGGGGGGAGTATGGTGATTTCCTGACTGAAAGTATCTGCGCATATAGTAAATGGTTCAGAGATAAGTTGAACTGTATAGCTGCCATAATTTTCGTAAAGAAATGCAGGCGCAAATTCACTGCTGGTAATTTGAGGATTGTTTTCCAGGTCAAAGGTCCATAAATAGTCATCTGAGTTGGTACTCTGATTGTTGAAGTAAACAG
>OMKD01000217.1 GCA_900299495.1 Sphingobacteriales bacterium | reverse complement strand
TTCTTGTGAAATGGTTGCCCATGGTTTAGGTATTAATACCTATTTCGTGGCGGTTATTCTGGCTTCAGCTGCAACATCTGTACCAGATACTATTTTATCCTATAAAGATGCGCTTGCTGGAAATTATGATGATGCCCTGGCAAATGCAATTGGCAGTAATATTTTTGATGTTTGTTTTGCCCTTGGGTTCCCATTATTTTTGTACACTATTATTTATGGACCTATCGGAATGTCTATTGAGATTATTGATGATATCGCCGAATTAAGAATCACTTTGCTAATTCTTACTATAATTGCATTTTTAGTCTTTTATATCGGTCGATACATGGGGAGATTCAAAGCCTATATTTTAATAGGGTCTTATCTTTTATTTACTCTGTTCATTATTTCAAAAGCAATGGAAGTAGAATGGGCTATTCGATTGGGCGAAATTCTTCGTGGACTATTGTAGTCTAAAGCTTGTTCAACAAAAAAGCCCCGCGATCTTTGGTCACAGGGCTTTTTTGCGTCTATTTGGTATTGAAAAAATATAGAATTGCACTTGGTTCGGTCCAATTAGTTCTTATTTTACGCTATCTTTTGAAAATGCTTTGAAGGGCTATATTTATGATAGTCCGTCAAGTATGAATTATTATTGTTGTAGAGTCAAGAAAACGTTTTTCATGGATACATTACGCATCAACGGCCACTCACATTTGTTGCCCTATCCCGAGCAGATTCCCGATTCTCTAAAAGAAAAAGAAATCTTTTGGATTGATGAGGATCGAAAGTATATGCTGCAGAAAGGATGGAAGCGTCCTGTTACAGATTCAAGTTTCTTTTTAAATGAGAAGTTGGAATGGATGGAGAAAAACAAACTGGATCATGCAGTTGTTCTGAATCTTTCACAGCTGTATGGAAATGGTCTTTCTCATCAGGACATGAAATATGCTTTGCGTTTTCAAAACGATTTTAATGCCAAGGTTCAACATGATAATCCTTCAAAGTTTACTTGTGGTTTTGTAGTGCATGCAGGTTTTATTGATGGAGCTTGCTGGGAGATCGAACGCTGTGTAGAAGAACTAGGCCTGCAGGTGTTATGTTTGCCTACTCATTACATGGATACCACTGGAAGTTGGAGAGGCATATTTAGTAAAGAAACTGCTCCAATTTTTGAGTTGGCTAATAAATATAAACTAGCTATAGAGGTTCATCCTTATGACGGAGAAAAAATCATTCAGCTAGAAAATAGGGCTTGGCGTTTTCACCTGGTATGGATGATTGCTCAATGCGCAGATGCTTATCATTTCTATACTTTGGAAGGGCTTTATGATAAATATCCCGATATAAGAGTTTGTTTTGCCCATGGTGGACAGCTGAATCATTTGAACATTGGAAGACGAACACAAGGTTTTGATGGTCGTCCTGATCTTTTTGAGGGAATGGAGCGTCCAAGGAAAGCAATTGGGCATCCAAATATTTTCTTTGATACCCTAGTTCATGATACCTTGTCTTTAGAGCTTATGGTGCGCAGGCAACAAGGCACAGACCAGATTCTTTTAGGTCTTGATGATCCATATCCGCTAGGAGAAATGGAAAGTGATCGTCAATCTTCTTATCCAGGGAAGATTCTTGATCTTGCTGTAGAAGAAGGAGTTATTACTAAGGAACAGCATCAGGAGATCAGTTGCGACAATGTTATTCGATGGTTGTGTGGTTCTGAGAGAGAAGCCTTTATTAAACGAGTAAAGGGATAATAAAAAAAGCAGCATGAAATCTCATGCTGCTTTTTTTACATAGGGTCAAGGAAATTAGAAAGCGAATCATAGTATGGAATTTGCTCCTGACTCAGATAGTAGCTTTTTAGCTTGGGATCATAAACGTATGAAATTTCTTCAAAGTGATAATAACCTCTTTTTATATAATTCTTGCATTTGTCATCATCTAAGTCCACTGTTTCCAGGTTCAGTAAACTGTCCATTTTTGAGTAGTCTGAGTAATGTAAACAGCGCATCCTTAAATCCTCATAACCATCTTGATTGACGTCTGTAATTGTTAGATGTCTATCGTGTGGCCATGGAGCTATACTTCGACCTTGAAAAACAGTCAGATATAGTTCTATTTCGTGATTAGGACGATTGTGCGGAGAAACAAAGGACATTTTGCCTTCATGCATCTGCATTAAGAAATAGGTTCCACTATATCCAGCGGATACACAATGCACCTGCATTGTGTAGGCTTCTGGATCGTTCAAATGGATAAATTGGACATCATATGCACCTAACTTATAAATTATTTCACCTTTGCTGTTTAGAACGAATTGTTTTCTATGGGGCGAGGCATTCACTGGGGAATAATCCCAATCATCAAAGTCAACATCCATAAAATAAAACCAATCATCAGATCCGGTAATTTTGACCTTCCTAAAGTCATCAAGGTGTGGATTTGAATCCTCAATTTTTTCGTTACGACTTCCTACATAAATATCACGAATTATATCATGTTTAATCATCACATCTATTAGAGCCTTATCATCTTTAGAGTCTTTATAGGCAAAAACCATTTCAGCGAATTCAGGTATGTAACGCGGACCTTCACCATAAAATTCTTCTAATTCATAGGGGATTGGACCATTGGCTATAAGCAGATTGTTTTTAGTTTCTATTTTTGTTAAAGAGGTATTTTTAACTTCGGTCTTTAGATTGTTTTCGTTTTTAGCAGCATTTTCAATCGATGTCTGTTTGGTTTTTCCTGAATACCCTTTAGATGTGTAGCTACTTTCTTCTTTATTGCAGGCAAAGAGTACTAAGCAGATTGATAGATAAAGTAATTTACTTTTCACAAGTTTTGATTTTGAGGTAAAATAAGGCCACGAATATATCTAAAAATTATATGCATAGAAATAAAAAAAGGATGTAATCCTAATTACATCCTTTTTTATTTTAACAACAACCGCCACCATCATAATGAAAGGTAGATTCGGATATAAAAATATCATCTCTATTGAGCGCTGCTAAAGCCCCTGCAGTTTTATCGCATATAGCTAAAGGCTGGTTTTTTACAAGAGTGTGGCCTTTGCCATCGTCAAAATGATCTTTTTCTCCAAAATAAATAGCGGCTTTTCCCGTGAACACACAAGGACCATCCTCAGGCATAGGGTCCTTAATCGCGGCTACTTCAATAGACTCAATATAGATCAGTTCTTCTGTAGGATAATGCTTTGGATCTAAAATACGGTAAGGTTTTCTGGCTCTGATTTCAATAGTCCCAAAACCAGCATCGGTAAGCATATTTACATAATCTTTTATTGGCAGACTTCCACTAAGGCATAGCGCTCTCAGTCTTTCGTCGTTTCTCAGTGTATCATTCATGTCCTGCTCACAAGTTGGATCACTCATGACCAACCTTCCATGTGGCTTTAATACACGATACATTTCCGCAATTGCTTTTTTTAGATCCTCTTCTTTGAAGATGTTGAACAGGCAATTTTGTGCAGCAACATCGATGCTATTATCTTCTAGAGGCAGGTTTAGCGCATCTCCTTTTTTAAGATCGACAAACTCAGATTTGAACCATTCGTTTTCTTCTTCTGCAACCACAAAATTCTTTCTGGAAGCCTCTAGCATTTCATCTACAACATCGATTCCAATTACTCCATGCTTTTGTCTGGAGAAATAGGCGAATTGTAATAATTCCATACCACCACCTACTCCAACATATAGGATTTTTGGACTGTTACTCAAATCTTTGGCATGGACTGTGCTTCCACAACCATAATTCATTTCCTGCATGATTAAAGGAACCTTCAATCCAGGTAATTCCCATATTGGATTTGTCGTGCAACATAGTCCTACATCAGGAGTTAATGCTGCTTGTTTGTAAACGTCTTTAGTCGTATCTAAGTAACTCATGGATAAGAAAATTTTCTTCTCGAAAATAAAATATTTATTTGAGACGTTAATTGATCTAGTATAAAATTTTAGTTAGACTCATGAGTTGAAAATTAAATCTCTGTAACCATTCACAAAATTTGAATTAACTTTAAAAAGAAAATCACTAAAATATGAGAATATTATTTTTTTTGCTAGTTCCATTTTTTGCCAATGCCCAACTGATTGGTCAAACGTTACATGATGACGGAAGTATTGAATCAATTGGTCCTGTTAAAAAAGGGACCCCTGTAGGAAAATGGCAATGGTTCCATGAAAATGGAGCTTTAATAAGGGAGGGCAATTATTATAAAGGATTTGAACATGGATTGTGGAAGGAATTTTTTCCTAATGAAGTGTTGAAGTCAGAAGGGTATTATGATAAAGGAAAAAAAATAGGTATTTGGAAGCATTATTCCAATATGGGGGTTTTGCTTAAAGAGGAAATATGGGAAAAAGGAGTCTTAGTAGGGACTCAAAAAAGAGATTAAAATAAAAAAGCCTTCTGAATTTCAGAAGGCTTTTTTTGTGGTAGTACCGAAGGCGGGAATCGAACCCGCACTCTGTTGCCAGAACTGGATTTTGAATCCAGCGCGTCTACCAATTCCGCCACTTCGGCTGCTTTGGTCAAGCGGATGCGAATTTAAGTAAAGATTCTTGAATACGCAACAAATACCTATTTTTTAGATAAAATATTTTGACCCGTTCTAAGGTGTCTGATTGACTCGTTTTAGCATCATAAGCGAGCATATCAGCTTTGATATTTTCTAACAAATTAGAACTTAAGTTTTTCAGCTCCTCCTGACAGGAATCAAATATGGATTGATCGAAGTCAAACTGCAATTCCATGACCTTTTCATTGAAGTCCATCATCT
>OMKD01000216.1 GCA_900299495.1 Sphingobacteriales bacterium | reverse complement strand
TAGAGAACGATAAGCCTGGCATAAGACCTCTTTTCTTCAACCAGAAAATTGAACAGAAAGAACCACTGAAGAAAATACCCTCAACTGCAGCAAAAGCAATCAAACGCTCCTGGAAAGAACCTTTATCGATCCATCTCAATGCCCAATCAGCTTTTTTGCGAACACAATCCATCGTTTCGATTGCATTGAAGAGTTTATTCTTTTCTGCAACATCAGATATGTATGTGTCAATTAATAGTGAATAGGTTTCTGAGTGGATATTCTCCATCATGATTTGGAAACCATAAAAGAATTTAGCTTCAGTGTATTGAACCTCAGATACAAAGTTCTCGGCCAGATTTTCATTTACAATACCATCACTTGCTGCGAAAAATGCAAGTACATGCTTGATGAAATGTCTTTCGTTATCGTTCAGTTTGTTTTTCCAATCAACCAGATCAGCTGATAAGTCAATCTCCTCTGCAGTCCAGAAACTTGCTTCAGATTTTTTGTAGAAGTTCCAAATATCATCGTGTTCTATTGGAAACAATACAAAACGGCCAGGATTGTCCGACAATATAGGTTCGTTATTTACTTGGTTCATAAAAGATGTGTTGAATAAGTTTTTAATAAGTAATAATTTCGTTCAATACAATAGTATAGGAGGCTTATCAGTGACAGTTGATAAGCAATTATATTCATTTTTATAGCTCAATATATCAGGGGAGGATTGTGCTTCTGAGTATGTAACCACTAAGATAATAGCTGAGGTTCTTTTTTGACGCCGTTTTTTTCCACATTATGTGGATAACTTCCAAAAAGTTAATAACATCAAGGGTTTATAACTGCATAAGTTTTACCAACAATGTGGAAAACAACATTGTGAACTATACGCAAAAATGTAATCAAATAAATGAAACGTCGGCTGAAAGCCTTTTAGAATAACCTTTTTCGCTGGAAATACCATGCAATCAAAAGACTGACAAGAGAGGATGCGACAATAATCGCAACAAAGGACATATTAGACTTTTCAAATGGAAGTGGAACGTTCATCCCAAAGAAGGATGCAACCAATGTTGGAACCATTAAAATGATCGTTACTAAGGTTAATCGCTGAATTACCTTGTTCAAATTATTACTAATTATGGAACTATAGGCATCCATGGTTCCATTCAGGATGTTGGTATATACGTTTGCCATTTCCAAAGCCTGAGAATTATCAATAATGATATCTTCAAAGAAATCCGTTAAATCTTCATCATGACGAATACGTAAGAAGTCTGTGCGCTTCATCTTCATTTTCAACAATTCATTCGAACTCAATGAATTCACAAAGAAGACTAAACTTTTCTCAATACTTAAAAGTTCTTTAAGCTCTTTATTCCGACTACTATCATATAGCTCTTGTTCAATATGATTTCGCTTAAGGTTCAATTGCTTCAGACATCTTAAATAATGAAATACAGTTTGCTCAAAGATTTGGAGTACAAACTGGCATTCATTAGCAGGATCGAAATGCTTTACCGCATCCTTCACAAAGGAGTCAAGAACAACATTTCCGTGAGAACTAATCGTAATAATATTATCTGTTGTGAGTATTACCCCGATTGGAATGGTCACATAGAAAGAGGCGATTTCACTTTGAAAATCGTTTTTAATAGGCGCATTTAAGACGATGAGTCTGACATCATCTTCCTTTTCATACCTTGATCGCTCATCGATATCGAGTGAATCGGTCAAGAAATCCAAAGGTATATCGTACAAACTTGCTACTTCTTCGAGTTCTTCGTTGGTAAATGGTGGAGAGATATTGATCCAACATCCAGGCTCTGCCCTATCCAGCAATTGCAATTCTCCGTCAACCTTTTTGTAATTATGAATCATAATCTCCTCCTTTTCTAATAACCGAAGTTAAGTATTCAATTGATCACTTCCGCATATACCAACAACCTATAGTCTTTTAAATGTTCCTCACTCACATTTATTTTAATTAAATCTGAGTGTATCCACTGGCCGTACTCTACTTACAAGATAGGTTGGTAATATTAAAAACAACATAGTAACGATTATACAAAGTACATTCAAGCCTAATACCTCAACAATTGGTATTTCTATGGGGGCTGTTGATAAGTAATAATCGGCCTCTGACAGTCTGATCAAACCGAACCGATCCTGAAGCATACAAAAACCAAGACCGATAAAATTACCCCATAATATCCCTCTGACAAGGATGTTCCCTGAAAAAAACAGGAATATTCTACGTACGCGTTTATTTGCATAACCCAGCGATTTCAGAATGCCAATCATTTTTGTTCGCTCTAAAATCAGAATCAACAATGCTGTAATCATATTTATGATGCCAACCAGCAACATTAGTCCTAAGATTACACGCTTATTTACATCTTGTAAATCCAACCATTCAAAAATACGGGGAAATTTATCTCTAATACTGTCGGCGTGCAAACCACTTTGGTTACTTAATAGCTGTCCATTGACTTCAAATGTCAATACGGGTAGGTCATCTATATGTTCAATGAAAATTTCATATCCTCCAATCTCATTTGCACCCCAGGCATTAAAATCCTGAATTGCGCCAATATTTACAAGCGCAAACTTCTTATCATACTCCTCTAATCCAGTCTTATACAGCCCTACAACCTTCATAACTCTGGATTTTTGTCTACCATCCTGGATTTTATTAATCCTCAACCGATCACCCACATCCAGGTTCATCCTCAGTGCTGTCTGCTCAGAAATCAAAATTTGGCGCTGTCCCAAAGTATCTGATGCAAAATCCAATGCATTACCACTTCGAATATATTTCCCAAATCGATCCCAGTCAAAATCCCCTCCTAGCCCTTTAAGAATAATTCCTTCATGCTCATTCTTGGATTCCATAACTGCCGCCAGTACCGCAAACGAATGCATATAATCTATACCACCCGCTGTTTGAATTTGATCAAAAACCCGAACACCATTGTCATACGTATTGATCTCTACCTCCATGGCCTCTATCTGCACAAGCTGTTCAACCAAACTTGTATCATATGCTATAGGTGTACTTTTATATATTGACCGGTTAGCATCCCAATCAGTCAAATGAATATGCCCCCAAAAACCAAAGATCTTTTCGGAGATCTCGTTTTTAAATCCGGTAATCATTGATGTTGAAATAATCATAACAGCCAAACCTAGCGCTGTTGCTACAGTTGCGAGCTTTATAATAAAACCTGAATACCCTCCTCTATTGGTATCCATAGTCCTCTTGGCTATAAAATATTCAACCTTCATAATAATATTATCTGCATATGATCCCACAAAATAAAAAATACCCTTACCAAATAATCCAATTCCTCATCATTTAATTGTTCATCAACCCAAAATCACACTATATTTTTTCTAAATTTGGGGTGCATAAACGATAGAGGACAAGAAAAGATATATGAACTTTATAGAAGAATTAAAGTGGAGAGGTATGCTCCACGACTCAACTCCAGAGATTGAAGAGCATCTGAATTCAAAAAAATGTATCGGATACATTGGATTCGACCCTACTGCACCTTCCATGACCATTGGAAACTACGTGCAGATTATGCTATTAAGATTATTTCAATTATCTGGACACCAACCAATCGTATTGATGGGTGGGGCAACCGGCAGAATTGGAGATCCTTCAGGTAAGGATAAGGAACGTGAGCTTAAAAGTTTTGATGAGCTTGATAGCAACCTAAAGTTCCAAATGGAACAGGTAAAGAAATTTCTGGATTTCGAAGGTGAAAATAAAGCCATAATCGTAAACAATCTGGATTTTTATAAAGATATGAACGTATTGGATTTCCTTAGAGATGTAGGAAAAACACTTACGGTTAACTATATGAGTTCAAAGGACTCTGTAAAAAACAGAATGGAAACGGGGCTTTCATTTACTGAATTTAGTTATCAACTTTTGCAGGCTTACGATTTCCAATGCCTATTTAAAGATTTTGATTGTTCTGTACAAATGGGAGGTTCTGACCAATGGGGTAACATCACATCTGGTACAGAATTCATTCGCAGAAACTTGAGCAAAAAAGCTTATGCAGTAACAACTCCCCTACTGACTAAAGCGGATGGTAAAAAGTTTGGAAAATCTGAACAAGGAAATATCTGGTTGGATGCAAAGATGACAAGTCCTTATAAGTTCTATCAGTTTTGGATAAATGCTGATGACCGCGATTTACCAAATTTCTTCAGGTATTTCACACTAAAGTCAAAAGCGGAATTTGATAAAATGTGGGAAACGCATGCAGAGAATCCACAAGAGTTAAAACGTATTCTTGCTGAAGAATTAACATGTCGTGTTCATTCAGAAGAAGCGTATAAGAGTGTATTGAAAGTAAGTGAACTCCTATTTAACAAAAAAGCAACTGCAGAAGCACTGGAATCCATGACTGCTGAAGAGTTTGAAACTGTAGGCGGTGAAATAAATAGCTTTAATGT
>OMKD01000215.1 GCA_900299495.1 Sphingobacteriales bacterium | reverse complement strand
CATTCCATTAGATCACAATGAGAGCCATCATTCATGATTGTAATACTATTTTCATGCTGCTGAAAGATGTTCACCTTGTCAAAGGATGATTGCTTAATCCATAGCTTTTTATCCTCTGGAGTTTCTCCAAGATCCATATAGAATTTCACCGTATCATCTAAGACCAAAGAATTTAAATTTTTCAGATCACTGTAAGCATCAAAATCCATATTCAGGGAAAAATCTTTAAACTTAATCTGAGTACGTTTAGATAATTCCTCCGTAGTTAGATATCCGTCAAAGACATAGCCCCTTCTATTGGTATTATAATCCTCAACCTTAACCCACTTTCCTAAAATCACTTTATCACCATCTTTTACCGTCAACTCAAATGCTGTTTCCTCGGTCACGTATACGAGCGTTCCATAATCCAACTTACCAATGCGCTGCCCGCTTTTACTCGGTTCTTGTCTTAGAATAAGTCCATTGTCCGCATTGACATATCGCTCGTTTTGCCCGAAAGACATCTGCGCGAAAATCATTAATGAAACAGTCCATAGATATCTCATAAAAGCAGTTTTAAAATTTATTAGGCACTGATTGCATCTTGCAATAATTAGACCATTAATCCATCCTTACCAAACCATTCAACAACTTCTCACAATCCTTTTCATAACTCTTCAATAATTGCTGGGACGTGAATGTAATAAACTGAACCGTACCTCCTTCATTCGAATAATAATAACCATAGTAAGCGAATTTAATACCCTGTAAAGTACCGTTCATCTGAAGGCATAATACTTTAATGCCATTCACATTTCTGTATTCCTCTTTTACGATTTCAAGATCCGGAGCTGCAGCTCTACCATTTTCAAAAGCTATTGACTTTAAAGACTCTAATGGAATCTCCATTTTTTCTGTGATGATCATTCCAAATAAATCCTCGCCCTTCAACTGAAGATCATATTCTGCATCCGGATTATCTGTTGCTTGCTGAAATGACCATTGTTTTGGATCTAACCAAAAACCAACTTTTGCCTTTTTACTTTTCAGCATAAAACTGGCTGATTTGTCTTTTTCAAAGGTTTGTGGATTAGTAGGAATGGCCTTTGTCTCTTCAACCTCTTGGTTCGCATACCTCCAGGTTCCGTCTGAAAACAAAATTACTTCTTCACCCAACTCAGTCACCGCTCGTTGCTGTGCCGAGACAATAGTAGTAGTGGAAAGCATTAATATTAAAAGTAGTCCAAATCTATTCATCTCGAATTAATTAAAGTATCTAGTTTTTTAATTACAATTTTCATCGCAAAAATAGAATAATGCATCCAAGCTTATCCCTTTTGATGCATTAAAATTCTTTTTATCAATATCTCCAGCTATATAAATCAGACCCTCTAGGTGCAATCATCGATACCTTGTCAACATATTTCTTTACGAACATCTGATGGTAACGCAAACGGCTGATGTGATTTCCATTTTCATGATCTCCATTCCAGCAGTGCTCTGCTCTGTCACCGTAGTCAACTTCTCCGTGATAGTAAGGAGAAGAGGTTTCCGATAAGATTTCCTCAGCCAAATAGACTGCATTATTCAAATAATAATTATCCATGTCTCCACAGTAGATATGAATCTTATTCTTCCAGTCATGACCATGCTTGATCCAATCCCTCTTCAAGATATAGGCCAAATCATAATTCTCTTTCCAATAATTTGCAACCTCCTTATCGATCTTACCACTGACTCTGTCCCAAATACGTTTAGGATAACCATCGGCACCAATCGGAGAGTACGTTGCTTCCCAAATATCCCATTGCTGACCGGAACGGCCTTTAGAGCCCAGTACCAGTTCGCGGTAGTTCATATCCCTTAAGGTTGCATCTACGTTCCCCAAATAATCTCTGTGTCCAGCGACCAATGTTTTTCTGAATGGTCCCTCTTTATAATAAGCATTATCATCTTCATAGATATTAACCAGGCAGTACGCTCTGAAGTCGATCGGGTCTGGACAAGCAGCAAAACACATACCATATTCCGTAGGATATTTTACCTGTACAGCCAGAGCTTCCCAGCCACCTGTACTACCACCATATACGAAGCGAGCCCAACCTTCACCAATACCTCTGAATTGTTTTTCAATGTAAGGAATAAGCTCATAGGTAATAGCATCACCATAAGGTCCCTGTGCTTCGCTGTTTACAGCATAAGAATCATCATAATACGGTGTTGGATGCTGTATCTCGATAGCAATCACTCTCGGGAAACCAGGTCCGGTCCAGGTCTTATAAAAATCATAAGCTTCCTGCTCCACCATAATATTATAGCCATCGACCTTGAATCGCTCACTGTATTCAGGTTTTAAATTTGGATCAGGTGGTGTAGTACTGAATCCACCAAAATCACTCGGAAAGTGACCGTGCATGATGGCAAGTGGATATTTCACTTGTGGATTTTCCTCCCAACCCTCAGGTAATAAAACGTGTGCACCCAGATACATATCTCTCCCCCAAAACGCACTTAATAATTCACTCTTTATCTTAATATGCTTTACATATTTCGTATCCTCAGGTTCTTCAATTGGAGGTATTTTCTGGTCCAATTCTATATTTAATGCAGGAAACTTTCCATTCTTTATACTCACCTGCTGAGGTGTTGAGTACAAATTACCAGGAGCACGATTCCATTGTTGCCCTTCACCGCGATCCATCGGTAGTTTCACTATATGCCCATCTGCTCGGTTAAAGGTTTCATATTTATGGAATAAAACCTGAACATAGAAGTCTCCATCCGGTAAATCCTCTAGAGCTTGAATCGGATAACCAAATGCTTCCATGTCAAAGGACAAAGATGCACCCGAGGTCCAATCTTCCACATCCATACCAAAACCCTGACAGGTCTTTGAGTCATCTCTCAATTGGAAACGTGGTTCTGTTTCCATTTGCTCTGAAATCAGCAAGATCATTCTTCCATCCAATGCTTCTTCATAGTGGTCTGAAGGATAGGAAATGGTCAGTGTTTCTGCTCCGTTTTTCATAGTCTTATCATTGTTATTGGTACAGGAAAAGATGCAGAGACTTAGCGGTAAACTTAGAAACAAGAATAAAGGTAATGGCTTGGCAAATAAATGCTTCATCTTGGTAGTGTTAATGATTACTAGTGATATAAACGATCAGCAATGTAGTTGCATATCGTAAATTATCTTTTGTTCGATTGTTCATCCTAGGCCTTCAGGTTGGTAAAGTCTTTTACTCTGAAACACCCATTATCCTAATATAATCAATACCCTTATTTTTCTTTACAAAAACAGGATCTTTTACGCCGCTAGTAAAATGATGATTCGAGCTATGAAAATATAGTAATGCTGTGCGCAGGATAAGTGCTTCGAGTGGTCCATGAAGACATAAGTGATTACTCCGCAAGTGAAAGATCTATTTCAATCCAGATTCATTCACTGTTCTATCAACACGAATCCATTCAGGATTTTGCTCAACACTGGAATCGACAGGGCTTACAGACATAAATAAGTCACTCCAGTAAAATACCTTAACAGTCCGTTTTTCATAACCTAAAGCGCCAACATCGCGCACCTGAAATTCAACCCTTTTATACTCAATAAGATGTTGATACAATATGGTTTGTGTTTTCCAACTAGACGAGGCAAACGCAATCCTCATAGGACCAATCAACAAAACACCAATGAATGCTACCCCTGAAAAAACAGTCCATAGTAAACCTGTCCTGGCCTTCTTGAAGTACATATAATTTAATACTAAACTAAAGGGCGTTAGGATTAAAACACCATAGTATACAAAGGTTTTTAGTCCCTGATGTTTGATATCAAAACTATCCAAAGTATCCGTAAAAAACAGGACAAGAACTAAAAGTAATAATACATTTAGGAGTGAGCCGATTTTGGTTTTTTGTGTCATAGTTATAATAACAAAATATGCAGCCAGTTAAGTATATAAAGACCTCATTCATTTTTGTATTAAGTAAGGATCTATTCATCCACAAGGCTGATTTCAAGAAGCGTTTCCTCAATTGATCTTTTAAGAAAATCTGCATCACTACCTAAGCCAACCGTCAAAAGTGTAGGCCCCATAGGAGGAACACCATACAGCGGACGAATACTAAGCTTTCCATCAGGGGTTCTTTCAAAATAGGTAAATCCCTCCTCTCCCTGAACTTGAACACAAGCTTTAACACGCAGAATTGATGCAGGTATTTTATTACACAGTATATCTATACAATTGCGATTTGGAAAAACAGGTAAGGAAACGGAGCAGGATGCCCAGTGTGTTTTCAAATGATCAATCTTTTCAACTGTATTATCTACAGTTCGAAAAGCTGCCAATGTTGAAATATCTATCTCCTCTATTCGTACAAGCTTTGCTTTTGAATTAATAGAACGAACCGAGGCTTTGACCTCAGCAATTCGATCTTCAGAAGCGTTCTCGAAATGGGTTAACACAATCAAGGAAGACAATTGAATCTGATTCGCTTCTAATTCATTATGCTCCCCTCGTTTTTGCCAATTGAACACATCAACCACAGAAAATTGTACCGGAGGTAAAAACCGATCTTTCAAACCAGTACCTAAAAATCCAGCTAGTGAAACAGCATCAGTTGTTCCATTGGCCTCTATTAAAGTGACTCCACCATTACGCTCAGGAATATCGTTCACATACTCCCGAAGTACATGTAAGCCCGTACAACAAACACAACTTCCACTTAAGGATT
>OMKD01000214.1 GCA_900299495.1 Sphingobacteriales bacterium | reverse complement strand
GTGTTTATTAGAAAAGAAAATTAGAACAAGTGGAGGACAGGATAAAGGCGGTTGAATTAAAGGTACTTCCTAAGGATCTGGATAATGAGGATTTGATCAAGAAAAAAGCTGCTAATAAGGCAGGTATTCCCTTCCATCAGATTGCTTACATAAAGATATTAAAACGATCAATTGATGCTCGTGGCAGGCAGCCATTTTACCTGCTTAGGGTAGAGGTTTCAACTGCTAAAGCTGAAAGCAATGAGCATGCTTATTTGCAAAAATTAAGTTCGGTTGAAGATGCAGAGGAAGTCATTGTAGTAGGAGCTGGGCCTGCTGGATATTTTGCAGGACTTGAATTGATAGAACAAGGACTCAAGCCTATTATACTCGATCGAGGAAAAGATGTTCGAGAGCGACGCAGAGATCTAAGAGCTATTCAACAATTTGATACAGTCAACGAACATTCTAATTATTGTTTTGGCGAAGGAGGTGCAGGTACCTATTCAGATGGTAAATTGTATACTCGTTCTCACAAACGAGGATCCATAATTAAAGCTTTGGGCTTATTAGTGGAACATGGCGCTAACCCTGATATTTTGGTTGACGCTCATCCACACATAGGATCCAACAAGTTACCTAAGATCGTAGCTAATATTCGAGAAACGATTTTAGAGTACGGTGGAGAGATTCACTTCGATACTTGGGTGACGGATTTCATTTATGAAAAAGGTAAATTCAGAGGAGTTATTACTGATTCTGGGAAAGTATATGAGGCAAAAGCGACTATTTTAGCCACTGGACATTCAGCCAGAGATATTTATAAATTATGCGCAAGCAAGGGGATCGGCATCGAATCCAAACCATTTGCACTTGGGGTGCGCATTGAGCATCCACAACCATTGATTGATAAGATACAATACGGTCAGGAAAAGCGCGAAGAAAACTTACCAGCATCTTCTTATAAGTTGGTTTGTCAGGTAGATGGTCGTGGGGTGTTCTCATTTTGTATGTGTCCGGGTGGATTAGTTGTTCCTGCGGCAACCGCTCCTGGAGAGATTGTCGTAAATGGGATGTCCATGTCCAGAAGAGATTCTCCATTTGCGAATTCTGGTACTGTGGTAGCAGTGGAAAATGAGGATCTCAAAGGATTTGAGCAACATGGAGTATTTGCAAATTTAGAATTTCAGGCAGCCGTAGAGCGAAAGATGTTTCAATTTGGGGATGGAGGGCAACAGGCACCAGCGCAGCGTATGACGGATTTTATTAACGGTAAAGTATCGTCTAGTTTGCCAGATAGTTCTTACATTCCAGGACTAGTTGCAGCACCTGTGCATGAATTGTTACCTTCAGGTATTTATGACCGATTAAGACAAGCTGTTCAGGTATTTGGTAGAAAGATGAAGGGATACTTTACAGAAGAAGCCAATATTATCGGAACGGAAAGTAGGACAAGCTCTCCGGTGAAGATTCCAAGGAATAAGGAAACCTATATGCATGATGAAGCAGAGGGGTTATTTCCTTGTGGAGAGGGAGCAGGATATGCTGGCGGAATTCTTTCTGCAGCAATGGATGGTCAGAATGTAGCAGTGGCTGTTAAGAAATTTTTGGCCTAAGCTGGTTTAATTTAAAAGCAATATGATAAAGAATATAGTAGATCTCATTGGAAGGATATTTTTGGCTTCGGTATTTATTTTTGAAGCTGTGGATACCATCAAATTTTATGAAGAGACTAAGGCTACGTTAACCGAGTTGAATATAGTTTGGCAGCAGGATTTCCTTTTGACCTCAGGCATTATAATTCTTATACTTGGATCCTGTCTGTTTATTACAGGATATAGAACTGGCTTTGCAACAACTATCCTTTTACTTTATTGGATTCCCGCTACTTTTTTGGTGTACGATTTTTGGAATTTTCCACGAGGAGAACAACGCATGGTAATCATGGTGTTTACCAAGAATTTGTCTGTTATGGGCGGTATGCTCATTCTTTGGGTAAATGGAAGTAAGGCGTACAGTATTCGGAAAATTTTGGCTACCACCAAGGTTCGTTAGGGGTGCAGCGCATGACCGCAGTTACTGCAGAAATTTGCACCATCTTCATGATCATCCTTGAAACAGTTTTGGCAAACTTGCGTATTGGTATACTTTGATTTTTGAGTTTTGATCGCTTCCGAGGTAATAATACCAGTTGGTACTGCAATAACTGCATAACCTATGATCATAACTAGTGCCGAAAAGAATCTACCCAGATCTGTGATAGGAGCAATGTCTCCATAGCCAACAGTGGTAAGCGTAACAATAGCCCAATAGATACTCTTTGGAATCGATTCAAAGCCTTCATTTATACCTCCTTCAATTAGGTACATGGCAGATCCAATTAGGATGACCATGATCAATACGAAATACATAAAGACCAGAATCTTTGCTCTACTGCTTTTTAGAGCATCCATGATAAATCGGCTCTCCTTAATAAATTGACCCAAACGCAGAATACGGAATACTCTTAGTAATCGGAGTGCTCGGATAGTTATAAAATATGAATATTGCATTTGAGGGATAAATAAACCGATGTATGTTGGTAGTATGGACAGCAGATCTATTAGTCCAAATCCAGATCGTATATACAACCAGGAATTCCGCGTTATCCAAATACGTAGTACGTATTCAATTGTGAAAATAATGGTAAAGGTCCATTCGATTATTTCAAAGGTTCTCTGATGTTTTTCAGCAATACCCGGAACCGTCTCAATAATTACGGTAAGGACGGAAGCAATGATGAGAAGGAGCAGGATTATATCAAATTTCCTTCCTGCCTTGGTGTCTGCTTCGAAGATTATTTCATGAAGCTTGTTCTTTATTTGCTCTTGTTTGCTTGGATTTTGCATCTACTGTTATCGAATTTCCTTAATTGTGTGGAATATTATCAAAATTTAACTAATATCACGAACAATAAATAATTTATTCTTTAATACCCTTTATGAAAATACTGTTAAGTTGCCCACCGATGCTTGGACAGGTTGAGCTGTTTAAGCCCATATTCGAGGCTCATGGTCTTGAGTTGATTTGTCCAGACTTTGTTCAGACGCTTTCTGAAGAGGAGCTATGTGCACTATTACCAGAAATGGATGGATGGATAATTGGAGATGATCCGGCTACCTTCAAAGTATTGGAAGCAGGAAAACAAGGCCAATTAAAAGCTGTGGTTAAATGGGGTGTTGGTGTGGATAATGTGGATTTTGATGCTTGTAAGCAATTGGGTTTGCCAGTGTCTAATACACCTGGTATGTTTGGGGAAGAAGTAGCAGATGTTGCATTGAGTTATATCATTGGATTAGCCAGACAAACCTTTTTAATTGATAGGGGGGTTAGAGCCGACGGATGGCCGAAGCCTGCTGGAATGTCCTTGCCTGGAAAAAAACTTGGGCTTATTGGGTTTGGAGATATCGGACGTTCCATTGCTAAACGTTGTCTTGCCTTTGGTTTGGATTTGACCATTTGGGATCCTTATGCAAATCCAAGTACAGAAGATCAGCAAAAATATACGTTTGCTGCTTATCCGGAAGGAATCGAGCATATGGACTTTTTGGTTGCAAGTTGTGCATTGACACCTGAGACTAAGCATATGGTAAATGCATCTGTGTTTGAGCAAGCAAAAGAGGGTGTTCGTGTGGTCAATGTATCCAGAGGGGGTATCATAGATGAGCAGGCTTTAATGCAGGCATTGGACTCAGGAAAAGTACATTCAGCAGGATTGGATGTTTTTGAGACAGAACCTTTGCCAGCTGATGCACCAATAAGAAATTATGAACGTTGTATCTTAGGTACACATAATGGTTCAAATACTGTAGATGCAGTAATCCGTGCAAGTCATCAGGCAATTCGCTTATTGTTTGGTTTCTTGGATATTGAACTTAAAGAAGAAGCTTTTTTATAAAAAAATACAGCATGGCTAAATATGCGCTGGTAACAGGAGTGCTTGGTGGGATCGGATCCGTAATCTCCCGAAAGCTTAAAGAAAATGGTTATTATGTTTACGGTCTTGATGTGAGAGATGATTTTGATTACAAATGTGATCGGTTCATTCTCTTTGATATCAACCAGTTTGTAAGCGACTCTTCTTACCGAATCAAGTTTACAGAAATATTCAATAATCTGATCCCTAATTTAAATCTGCTTGTGAATAATGCCGCTGTGCAACGCTTGGGGTCATTGGAGCATTTAAAGATCGATGATTGGAATGAAACACTTAATGTGAATCTTACCGGTCCTTTGTTATTATCAAAATTATTTTTGAAAAGGCTTGAACAGTCTAAAGGCAGTATAATCAATATAGGGAGTATTCATGAACGTTTGACGAAAAAGGAATTCGTATCCTATGCTACCTCTAAGTCTGCTCTAGTAGGCTTGACCAGGGCAATGGCCGTAGATTTGGAAGGACGAGTACGTGTAAATGCTGTTAGTCCTGCTGCCATTGAAACAAAAATGTTGTTAGAGGGATTTGATAATAATGAAGAGAAAGTAAAAGAACTTGAGGCAATCCATCCGGTGCAGCGCATAGGGTATCCTGAAGATGTGGCCAAACTGGTCCTGTTTTTAGCTTCGGAGAATAATGGATTCATTCATGGCGCAAATTTAAGCCTGGATGGGGGGATTAGTTCAGTATTAAAAGATTTGTAGTATGTCAAGACCAGCAGGTGCTTTATTTAGCTTGAAGATATTGAATAGTGGAAAATTCAAAGAGGGCTTATCTTATTTAAAATGGAAACGGAAATATGCCAAAAAATTGAGTGCATACAAGGATATCCATAAAGGACAGGACTGTTTTATCATTGGAAACGGACCTTCATTAAAAGACATGGATCTAAGTCCATTGGCTAACTACCATACTTTTGGTCTAAATAAGATCTTCCTGATTTTTGAAAAATTTGATTTAAACTTATCCTATCTGGTTGCGACCAATCCTTTGGTCATAGAACAAAGTAAGCCCGTTTATGAGAATGATTTGAAAATGCCTATGTTCCTGTCTTACACAGGGGCAGAAGGCGTTATCGATGATCGGGACCATATACATCGTTTACATACGCTGAATACCTGGAGTTTTTATGATGATATCCGTCAGCCAATTTGCGAGGGTAATACTGTTACCTATGTGGCTCTGCAGATTGCATTTTTTATGGGCTTCGAGCGAGTATTCCTAATAGGGGTAGATCATAGCTTTAAACAAAGTGGGTCTTCTCATGAGACGCAAGTATATAAAGGGGATGACGAGAATCATTTTCATCCAGATTATTTTAAGGGACAGAAGTGGCAGCTTGCAGATGTGTATGGTTCAGAGGTTTCCTATCATTTAGCCAATTACCATTATAAAAAGGCTAATCGTCAAATTCTCGATGCAACAGTAAATGGGAAATTGGATGTGTATCCAAAGATTCCTTTTGAGGAAGCGCTGAAAATTGCTCGAAAGAAGTAGAATTATTGTTTCAAAAGATTCCTTTCAAGATTTAGAATTTTAATATTACAAATATTATTTATATAATTATGTTTAATTGTATAAACTGTCATTTTGTAACAAACCGATTCACGTATCTTGATTAAATCCATCATTATAGAGGATGAATTGAAGGGCTTATTGAACCTTCAGAATCTTCTTTTGCAGAATTGTGAAAATGTCCAGGTTGTTGGTCAGGCCAGGTCCCTTGAAGAAGCATACACTTTAGTTGAACAACTTAAGGATGGCTTCGACCTTGCATTCTTAGATATTAGTCTTCCTGATGGACTTATTTTCCAATTTCTTGATGATATCAAGCCTTTGGATTTCGATGTGATATTTGTCACTGCCTATGATAAATATGCGATTCAGGCTTGTGAATACTCTTCTATAGGCTATGTATTAAAACCTATCAATCCGGATAATCTGGTTCAAGCAGTGAACAGGGTTCGTCTGGACAGAACTAAATCTATTAACAGCAGACTGGATGTATTTAAGGGAGTTTACAATAACCCTAATGCATTTGAAAAAATGAGTGTTTCTGCTTTGGATGGAATCTATTTTTTAAATATCAAGGATATTGTTCGCCTCGAAGCTGAGGATAATTATACCCATATATTTTTAAAGGGAGGAGAGAAGATAACAGCTTCTAAGACTATTAAGTCTTATGAAGAGTTGCTACAGGATATGAACTTTTACAGAGTGCATAAAAGGCATGTTGTCAATTTGAATTATATGCGAAAGTTTGTGAAAGGTGATGGTGGCTATGTCGTGATGGATGATGACATTCGTATAGAAGTCTCTCGGAGACGAAGACCTGCTTTTATGGAGCAAATGAAACGTTTACAAACTGTTATATAACCTAATAATCTCAATCTTAGATCACTACACATTTTCTTGATTTACATATGCTTTGCGGTTAGATACATCATTTGGTGTAAAAGGTTTGGAGGCAGGATTTTTTAATATGAAAAAATTGCTTATAAATGAAATCGTGTATATATTCAAGTTGTGTCAACTACATTCAAAACATTTAAACTATGGGAAAATCAAAAAAAGATCTTGATGAATTAAAGAAAGATCTGAAAGCACTCAAAAAAGAGGACATGAAGGCAATTGTGGGTGGAAAAGACAAGAAACGTAAATGGAAGCGCTGGATGAATTTATGCGGCGATATTTTACCTCAATAGAACAACTAGCAAATGCTAAAATCCGGTATTGATGATGTAGAGCTCTACAGTTATGATCCAAGTACTGTTTTTGAACTTGTTGATTCTCAACGTTCAGCTTTACAGAAATTGGGCTTTTTAGACCGCATAATACCGGGTTTTATATTTAAATTTCCTAATGCTGCTCCCCGCTTATTATCCATTCAGTATAATTTAAATTGCTTTAAGAACTTTCCAGATTATCAAATTAGATATTATGTTAATTTGGGTTTTTTGCATAATCAGCAGTATTCTTTTAAAGCTTCCATTACTGCCTATTCTAAAGCACGCCGACTTATTGAAGAGCATGGTGATATCTCCCAAGTTATTTCTATCAATATTGATATTGCTGGTCCTTTAATCAATATACAATCCTTCGATGATGCAATTGAATGTTTGGATCGTGCTAAACATTTTTTGCAAAATAATCCCAACCCCAATTTGCAAGCCAGATTGTTATGTAGGGAGGGATATCTGGATCTACACCTCAAAAAAGATAATTCAGCCAGCAGCTATTTCTTGGAGTCTGAGCGCTACTTCCTGGAGGAGGACGCCGAGTCTTTTATGAATACCTACTTTTTGAATTTGGTGCAGAGCGGTCTGGGTAGAATTGCTGAAACCAGTTCTGAATGGGAAAAAGGATTGTTATACTACCACCAGATCGTCAAACGACTGTTGAATGATGGTATGCACTCCAGACTTTGTTGGCACTATTTGAATATTGGACGCTGCTATGCTGCCTTGGATGATTATATTCAGGCTCGAATCTATTTTTACAAGACTATTCACGAGGAGGTAGATGCTTCACCACAAGCACAGGCGTCAGCATATGCGAATTTGGGATTTTTAAAGAATAATGAAGGTGATTTTATGGCTGCTATCGAGCTATATGAGCATGCAGAGCAGATTTTTAGGTCACAGGATAGTCCTGAGTATTTTAATCTTTCAAATACCCTAAGGTGGAAAGCCAAAGCCATGATTGACCTTGGAAAAGGCGAGGAGGGCTTAAGTTTGTTGATGGATTCTCATTCAGCAGCAAACAGTGCAGGCAGTTACAAGTTGAAAGCAGAAATCTATAAAGATTTAGCAGCTTACTTTGCCGAGCAAAAGGATTATAAGAACGCATATGAATATCAGTTGCTTCATGAGCAAAATCTGGAAAAACATACGGATCAATATAATCAGGAATTTAAGATAGGACTAGAGGTAAGATATCAGACGGAGCAAAAGAAGAGAGAAGCAGAGATGCTTAAGCTAAAAGCTACTCAACTTCAATTGAAGGCGCTTCGCGCGCAGATGAATCCCCATTTTCTCTATAATGCTTTGAATGCGATACAGCATTATATTACCTCAAATGAGGTAAAAAATGCGACCAGATATCTTGCAGAGTTTGCACATTTGATTCGAAAATCTTTAGAGTATTCTGATCAGGAGATTATTAGTTTGGAAGAAGAGGTTGAGTTTTTGGACAATTATTTGTCAATCAATCAAAAACTTAGGTTTGAAGATAGTTTGGTTTATGAAATTCTAATGGATGATGATATCGAAGAAGATATACTGGGGGTTCCAACTATGATCGTGCAGCCTTATGTAGAAAATGCTATAGAGCATGGACTTAGAAGCGTTAAACATGGCAAAATTAAAGTTCACTTTAAGATGCTCGATGAGGATAATATTATCTGTGAGATCGAAGATAATGGTATAGGTAGAAAGGCTGCTGCAAAGTTTATTCATCAAAGTGGACGTTTACAGGCCCACCGTTCTATGGGAACTATGATAACCGAGAATAGACTGGAATTATTACATCATGCTCGCGAAAATAAGATCTATGTAGAGACAATAGATCTTTTCGATAAAAAAACAGGATTTGCAACAGGAACTAAAGTCCTTGTGCAAATCCCTGTTGTTGAAGTTCAAATTAAATAAATTAGGAGTGCCTGTCTAAAACAGGCTGAGTATTGTAATTTTCTTTAGATATGTCGTGCTCATCCGTTTTCTGTGGAATATGTACCACTTTCTATCAAATAGCCACCATTGCATAAATACATTCTTTTTATTAGAAAAACAAATATATGTATTGAAAATTACTCTTGGTAGGTATAAATTTTCTTAAAAAGACATTTTTATAGCGTTTGCCACTTTCTAATTGAAAATGTACATTCCTTAAGTATTGATATCCGATTTCTAAATATGGGAAATTTTGTGATTCTTTTTAATCTATATTGCAACGTGTAGTTTTCTCATAGTATGTTAAGTGCTCCTACATCCTATCTAGCCTCCTTGATGTAGGAGTTTTTTTTACTCTTCAAGCACTTCAAAATATACTTTCTTTTCATTACCCTTAGCATCTTTTAAAAGCATAACATGCTTCCCTTTCTTAGCGCTGAATGGCATATCATGGATATACTTGGTTTCGCCAAGGTATTTATCATCAAGATGCCAATAGATAGGCATGGATTCAGAAGAGTGCACAGCAGAGAATATCAGGTTGGATTTTTCACTATTCAGTTTTTTGGGTATGTATAATTTGAAATTATTACTTGGGGGGTATATGAACTCTATCGAATTCTTAAGATATAAGTCTTTACAGTCAGGATGTAATGGAGGGAGACTTTGAACAGCTCTTCCTCCTTTATTCATAAAATATGCCTCTTTTGGAGAAGGTATAAAGAAAGATACCTCGGTAAGTTTAAGTATGTGGTCACATTCCTTATTGGCTCGATACAGGCTGTCAGAAGTACAGGTAACCCATTTGTGGTGATTACAGGCTTTTAGGTTTTCACTGGACTTGGGTAGTAATGTATTTTTCTTTGGGCATTTATCTGTTGGTTTGAATCCACTTACGGCACAAAGTTCCTGATCGAATAATTCGTCCATCGGTTTTTCAAACCAACTTTGATTCGGTAGCGCATTGAAGATTTTAAAGAACAATGGTGCAGCAGCCTGCAAGCCCAATAACCCTTCTCTACCTTGCCCATTCGCATTTCCAACCCAAACACCAACAAGATATTTTCCGTTTACGCCAATAGACCAGGCATCCTTAAAACCATGGCTGGTTCCTGTTTTCCAGGCTATTTTCTGCGCAGAAGAGAAATATTGCCAATCACCTTCCGTTCCCGGTCTTTTAAGTGAGCTAAGGGCTTCCATGGTATACCAAATAGAAGCAGCACTAAAATGCTCGTATTGTTTATTCAGCTTGATTTTAGCTGGTTTTGAATCTTTTAGTAATAGGGGGGAGTCATAATACGCATCAGCATATCTGCCTCCATTATTAGGATAGTTTCTGAGTGTTCTGGACATGCCTCCATAGACTTTGGAGAGATCCCATAAAGTGATTTCAGCACCTCCAAGAATTAAACTCAAACCATAGTTGTCCGCACTTCGGTCAATACTGCCAAACTGAAGGTCTTTAAGCTCCTTTAAAAACTTTTGATGATCATATCGATGGAGCAGGTCAACAAAGGGTAAATTGAGTGATCTAAAAAGGGATTCATCCGCAGGTACGAGGCCTTCAAATTTCTTTGAATAGTTCTTTGGGGCATAATCCCCCCAGTTGTCGGGAACGTCCCTTAAAAGGGAATAAGGACTTATTTTTGCATTGTCAATGGCCTTAGCATAAAGCAATGGTTTTAGTACAGAACCAGAACTCCTTCGTGCTTGAACCATATCTACAAAAGGCTGATATT
Organism: Sphingobacteriales bacterium; assembly: GCA_900299495.1. Classification (GTDB taxonomy): domain Bacteria; phylum Bacteroidota; class Bacteroidia; order Chitinophagales; family Saprospiraceae; genus AM-2324. The sequence continues at coordinate 2,354 of OMKD01000214.1, read as the reverse complement.
TTCTTTCTATGCCGGGCGTATTTCCTACATATGCGATTACCTCATTTTTCTCAAGATCAGTGATCAGGATAGCCATATTATTGATCAAGGCATTTTGTAGTGATCTGCCATATTGCTTTGCAGTTGCATTGATTTGATCTTGTAATCGGGCATCAATAGTAGAATGAAATCGTTCCTGACCAGCATTGTTTTTTATGAGGTAATCAAGCAGGTGAGGTGCTTTTTGTGGAAGCGCTTTTGGTTTTGTAGGCAGGGGTTCCAGAATGGCGAGTTGATAATCATCTTGATTCAGGATGCCGTGTTCATACATGCTCAATAATAAGCGATCACGTTTATCTTTTAAACGGTCTCTTGAGCGTCCTGGATGAATTAATCCTGGAGCATTTGGTAGTACGGCAAGCATTGCCGATTCTGCCCAGGACAATCCAGTATGCGATTTGCCGAAATATCTCCAGGAAGCTGCTTCTATTCCGATTATATTTCCACCGAAAGGGGCATTGGAGGCATACATTCTAAGGATTTTTTCCTTTGAAAATGCAAGCTCAATGCGGATGGCAAGAAGCATTTCCTTGAGTTTTTTAAGATAGGTTCTTTTTCCTTTTGAATGGCTCATTCTGGCAATCTGCATGCTAAGTGTACTTCCTCCTTGTCTTTTCTTCCCTGAAAGGTTGTTTTTTATTGCACGTGCAATACCTCTTGGATCTACACCTATGTGGTTGTAAAAATGTCTATCCTCATAGTGTAGGAGTGCCTTCTTGAACTTGTAGTAAATACTATCTGACTCCGAAAAATGCCACTGTCCATTTGAAGCAATTTTTGCACCCATTAGTTGCTCGTTTTGGTCAACCAAAACGGGAGAAACAGGCAGGTCAAACAAAGGCCTTGGCATAAATATTATCAAATACCAGCAGAGGATAATGCTTATTATCAGATTTTTTTTGATGTAGCTTATGATGGATTGAATAATTACCATTAAAGATGCTTATGGGGTCAGGATTGCCTTAACGCTATTATAGATTTCTAAATTCTTATCAGTAAATGGTAGGTTGTTTAGGTTGACTTTATCTCCACGCATGATCATCATAAAGTGATCAGCCAGTATCTCATCAGGGTGTATTATATACCCAGTGTTGGTACCAATTTGTTTGAAATATGAATTCATAGCAAGGTCTTGTTGTAAAGTGGAATTACCGGCTTGGTCGCTCAGTATTATAAATGAACCAGGTGATGATTCTTCAAGTGCATATAGTTTGAACTCAAAATTTGGGAATAAACCCTTTTTGAAATCCGGGTTGACTTTACTAAGGATTATAGGGCTAACCAAAGTTGGTTCGCCATTGATCTCAAGAGAGATCGTCCAGTTCATATCCAGCCCATCAGGATTGTATATTAGTCGTTCAGCAAGTGCTTCTTCAAAGCTCAGATTTTCAATAGCTTCAAATCCAATGATTTTATACAACTCTTTTTGAATTGCAGGATTATATCTGGAAAAAACATGGAAAATCTCATGCAGCATAACCCCGCTAAATGCAGTTTTATCTTTTTCGATGAGTACGTTTTCAGGAATGATGATACAATTTTCTCGCGTATAGTAAACGGAGTTACCATAGTGACTGCCTGCAACTTTTATCAGTAAAAGTGAATCTGGCATGCTCAGTTGTTGCAGTTCCGCACTCTTGTATAGATCACCAAAAATAAGATCAACAAATTCAATATCTGAGGGAGTGAAATCTACAACATCACTTTTTAGATAATCTTTATATTGCTTGATCAATTCTTCTTTAGACTTCTTAAGCTTTGATGGATTTTGGCGCATTTGAAGCCCTATTTCATTAGGGTTGATTCGCTCAAAGAAACTGTCCATCCGATCTGTGGTTATATGATACTTTGCTTGTTCACCATCCAGGGCAAATATATTGTCTACGGAGAGCTTGTTTAGTTGCGATTGTCCCTGACAACTAAAGAGTATAAGGAACAGGAATCCACTTAATATTTTATGTAATGATATCATGGTATTTAGTTAACTTGCTTTGAATATATTTTATTTGCTTGGAAATAAAAAACCGTTACCTCGTGGCAACGGTTCTTTTTGTATTAATTCCCCTTTTTCTTTCGTTTCAAGGGGTTAAATTCTTCCAGTTTCTTTTTGATATCCTCTTCAGCTTTTTTATTTCTTGCTTTAAGTATAGAATCAAGTCTAGCCTTTTCAAGGTTTTCTTTTAAGATGCGTTCCGCTTCTTGAGCCGCTTCTTTCTTGATATCTTCGGCTTCATTCTTTAGTTTTCCTTCGAGTTCTGATTTTTTCTTATCCGCTTCAGCAGTAGCTTTTTCTTTTAGCTTATCCAGTTCTTCCT
>OMKD01000213.1 GCA_900299495.1 Sphingobacteriales bacterium | reverse complement strand
TCAAACAGGTGTGCATCCTGCCGTTTCAACAGATGAAAATATCAAGCGATACAGAGAGCAATTAGATAATATAGGTTTCTGCTATGATTGGGACAGAGAAGTGAAGACTTGCTCTCCAGAATATTATAAGTGGACACAATGGATATTTATACAGCTTTTTGAGCACTACTATGATGTAGATACTAATCAGGCAAAGCCAATCGAAGATCTTAAAAACCACTTCATCACTAATGGGTCCGAAGGACATACTGCTTATACCGAGGAGGAATTTTCTTTCTCAAAAGAAGAGTGGAGTACCTGGTCAGAAAAAGAGCAGGCAGATATGCTAATGAATTTTAGATTGGCTTATCGCAAAACAACCTATGTGAACTGGTGTGAAGCATTAGGAACTGTTCTTGCAAATGATGAAGTTAAAGAGGGCGTTTCAGAACGTGGAGGACATCCGGTTGAGCGTAAGCCAATGCTTCAGTGGTCCCTTCGGATAACTGCTTATGCAGATCGCTTATTGACTAGCCTAGATCATTTGGATTGGTCTGATTCTATGAAAAAGATGCAGTCCAACTGGATCGGAAAATCTACGGGAGCTAAGCTTTTCTTCCCGGTAAAAGATAGTGATCAACAAATAGAAGTATTTACAACTAGACCTGATACAATTTTTGGAGCAACTTATATGGTTTTAGCTCCGGAACATGATCTTGTTGAACAGATAACTACTGCTGATCAGAAGGAGGCGGTTGAGGACTATGTCAAATATGTGAGTACTCGATCTGAGCGTGATAGAATGTCTGAGGCGAAAGAAATCAGTGGAGTGTTTACGGGTGCTTATGCTATTAATCCTTTTAATGGGGAGGAAGTGCCTGTATGGCTTGGAGAATATGTGTTGAAGGATTATGGTACGGGTGCTATTATGGCTGTTCCATCCGATGATGACAGAGATAATCGTTTCGCAAAGAAATATAAACTTAAAATAGTTGAAGTAGTCGATAAATCTGAGTTTGAAGGAGCTGGCAGACAGGAAAAGGTTGGGAAGATGATCAATTCTGATTTCCTGAATGGCTTATCTGTGAAGGATGCTATCCAAAAAATGTTCGATGAAATAGAGGCAAAAGGTATTGGACAACGTAAGGTCAATTTCAGATTGAGAGATGCTATTTATTCCAGACAACGATACTGGGGAGAACCATTCCCTGTAGTATATAATGAGGAAGGTATTACTATTCCTCTCCCAGAGCAGGAATTACCTTTGGAACTACCTGAGTTAAATGATTTTCAGCCAGCAGCAGGAGGGAAGTCTCCATTGGCAAGAAATGAAGCTTGGGTCAGTGAAAAAGATGGCTTTATCCGTGAAACGGATACTATGCCTGGCTTTGCAGGTTCATCTTGGTATTTCCTTAGGTATATGGATCCAAGAAATGAGGAAGCGTTTGCAAGTAAAGAAGCATTGGATTACTGGCAAGAGGTGGATTTGTATGTTGGAGGAACAGAGCACGCTGTTGGTCACTTAATGTATAGTCGTTTCTGGCACAAGTTTCTTTATGACAAAGGACTGGTTCCTACAAATGAACCGTTTAAAAAGCTGATCAATCAGGGTATGATACAAGGGGTTATTGAATTCTTGTATTTGAAGAAAGAAAAGGATAACGGTCAGAGTGTTTTTGTTTCTGCAGATTTAGTACAGGAAGGAGAAGAAGATAACTATGCAAAGATTCCGGTTTTTGTAGATTTTGTATCAGACTACGGTGCAGCAAATTCTTATTTGAATGCAACAGGTTTGGGTAAATTTGCAGCTTGGAGACCTGAGTATGGAACAGCAAGATTCGAAACTTCGTCTGGTTCCTGGACAGTAGGGCAGGAGGGCGATTTTAGATTTGAAACGGTCTCTGAGGTAGGTAAGATGTCCAAGCGTTATTTCAATGTAGTGAACCCAGATGATATCGTAGAACGTTACGGAGCTGATTGTTTCAGAATGTATGAGATGTTCCTTGGGCCTATTGAGCAATCCAAGCCATGGGATACTAAAGGTATCGATGGGGTTTCTAAGTTTATTAGAAAGTTTTGGGGATTATTCTTTGATGGTGATCAGAAGTCGTTCTCTGATGCATCTCCTGAGAAAGGGCAAATGAAGATTCTTCATACTTGTATAAAAAAGGTAAGTACAGATATAGAGCGTTTCTCTTTCAATACATGTGTCTCTGCGTTCATGGTTGCAACAAACGATTTAAAGAAGGCAAAGTGTACTAGCAAAGAAGTTTTGGAACAGATGGTTATTTTAATTGCTCCATTTGCTCCATTTGTTGCAGAGGAATTATGGCACCAATTAGGGAATGAAAGTTCTGTATTTGATGCTAAATATCCTGTCTTTGAGGAAAAATATCTTGTAGAGGATTCAATCACTTATCCGATCTCCATAAATGGTAAGAAAAGAGCAATGGCTGAATTTGATGCAAATGCCTCTAAAGAAGATATTGAAAAGGCTGCTGTGGAGTTGCCAGAAATTCAAAAATGGCTGGAAGATAAGACCATTCGTAAAATCATAGTAGTACCTAAAAGAATGGTGAATATTGTGGTTGGCTAATGGCTAATTGAATGAATATAGACTAAAAGCTGATTCTTAAGTAGACACTTGAGAATCAGTTTTTTTTTATATTTATGAAAAATATGTAAAGCCCCCAATTTGATGAGTAGTATTCAAGTAAAAATTGGTTTTATACTCCTAAACCTAGTTATTTCCCTAAGTCCAATTTGTAATGGTCAGATCTTGAACCAAAATCCTGATTGGGAATCCTGTACTCCCATTGGAATAGATATTGACCATAATGAGAATGCCATTTACACCTATGGGTTTGAAAATTCAAATTATACAAGTCTGGGTAATGATATCTTCATTGAAGCAATTTTAATCAAGATTGAACACAGTTTTAATAGTGATATCAGTTTTGAACTGACTAGTCCCTCAGGGATTAAAGTACTTTTATTTGATCATGTAGGTGGGGCTGGAAATAATTTTGGTGATGTGTCTAACCCTGACGTCTGTTCAGGTCTTACAAGTTTAATCTCTCCTTATCATCCAAGTTATTGTATTGCAACTTCTATTAATAGTATTAATGCTCCATTTGTTGGGGACTATGTTCCTGAAGGAGATTTGAGTGCATTTCATGATGGTTCCAATCCGAATGGCATATGGACAATTGAAATCAATGATGAACACGGCAGCAATGATGGAGAATTAATTTATTTCGATATTCAATTTACAGCATTACAATGTTACCGTCCATTGATAGAATATATAGGGGTAAATAATGACGGAGATGTTGAGTTAATAGTGGATGATTTACCTGATTGTGAGGAAATTCTTGTTGAATGGGGGGAGCCTGGTTTTATACCAGGGAGCTCAAATATGGCAAACGAGGGAGAGCTTGTGTTTTTTCAGGATTGCGCTCAAACTTTAGTAATCGAGGACCTAATAGGGAATACAAACTATGACTTTTATGTAAGGCGAAAATGTACAGATGATCAATGGTCTTTAAACAGTTGCCTTGAATCTATGCAAACCACTTGTTCGTCATCCAATATTTCGTTTACCACTGATTTTGATGTTTCTGATGATCTATCTTATATCCCTTTATGTTCTGAATCCTATACTTTGCCCGGGGAGTGGATGAATTATGATTCTGGAGATTTAATGGATTGGGGTGTTTTAAGTGGTGCCTCTCATATTGGGTTAGATTCATTCGAAGGACCGGGTAATTATTTGGCATTAAGAGATATTTGTATCGGAAAAGATTCTGCCTTATTATACTCTCCCTGCATAGATATACAAGCTCCGAATCCTGAGGATTGTCATCTATATTTTGATTTGTATTTAAAAAGAAGAAAAAGGTTTGAGGACTTCAAACTTCAAATCAGTACAGATGGAGGATTCAATTATGTAGATATTTGGCAAGCTGATTTATC
>OMKD01000212.1 GCA_900299495.1 Sphingobacteriales bacterium | reverse complement strand
TTCTCATTATGTAACTTTTCTATCCTTCCACGTTAAAGGATGATCAAATAATCTTTAATAAAAATTGTAACCTATGAATATTAATCATCTCATCTTTAAGACCTTCTGTTTAACTATTTGTTTACTAGCTGCTACTTATTTAAACGGACAGACTGCCGAATTAATAAGCAATAAGCATATTACTTATTTGAATACCTTCACTATGGATTATTCTTTTGATCCATTGAAAGACCAATATGGTGATTCTCAGTTTCGTAAATTGAATTTAAATTCAAGTCAATCAGATGGGTTTTACCTCCAGAATTGGTTGGTATTAGAGATTGTAGAAAATGCCAAAGCTGGAGTTTACGATTGCTTTGAAGATTCAGATCTGAAACTTTCCCTGTCATCCGATCAAATACTTGAAAAATTTATAAAGAGGGATACTGTTTTACCCTTTGATATAAGTTCTTATGAGGAATCAATTAACATTGTTGAATCCCAAATTCCTCCATCTAATTATGTTGGTTTGCGATGTAAGCAACTATTTTATTATAACCAAAAGGAAAAGCAATACTACACGCAACTTTTAGCAATTGCACCTTTGGTAAAGGATACTGATACTTATACTGAAGAACTAATTTGGATAAAGATGGATACTCCCAAACCTGAAAATATGGGTTTAAGTTCCAAGGATGTTTTATGGTCTGTAATGACAAGTGGAAGGAGTACCGACTTGTTGAGTTCTTACATGCCAAGCAAAGCTTTGAAGGGAGATGAAGATGTTTTGTTGAATAGTTTCTTTGATAAGCTGAAAGCCCCAAATGTACTATTGGAGAAAGATTTTTATGGAAGCAATGAGTTTTTTCAAAGTGATGAAGATCCAATGCTAGGTAGTGATACAATAGTTGCTTTTGATCCTGAAATGTATGCTGAAGTTATAGAAGTTGTTCCTAATGAAAAAGTCCCTGATCATTTTAACCTCGTTCAGGATTGGTATTATAATTCAAAAGACAAACAATTGTATAATAAGCTGAAAGCAATAGCTCCTGTGAAAATTCTCTATTATATCGATGGTAGGGTTCTTTATAAAAGAAGTCTTTTCTTTTTAAGAACTGAAGAATAATCTAGAAAGAATAATGAATTGGCTCTGCTTGTAGTTGAGCCAATTTATTATTGACTTTTTAAAAGTTGATTCACTAAAGCTTGTACACAATACTCCACTCTATATTTAACTAATAGTTATGTTTGATTTAGGAGATGAAAGTTTCAGACTTTCATCTTTTTTTTGTGGTAATAAAATGGGTTTTGGACTCCGAATTTTTAATCCAAAAATACTTGCTTCTCATTATGTAACTTTTCTACACTTCCACATTACAGGTAGCACAAATAACCTTTAATAAAAATTGCAACCTATGAAAATTAGTCACCTCATCTTTAAGGCCTTCTGTTTAACTATTTGCCTACTAGCTGCTTCTTATTTAAACGGACAGAGTGCTCAATTAAATAACAACAAACAGATTAGCTACCTGAATACTTTTATAAACGACTATAGTTTTGATCCATTGAATACAACAGCAGATGATGCTCAATTTTTAAAACTGAACTTGAAATCACAGGAACCTGAAAAGCTATATTTGCATAATTGGTTGGTAACTGAAATTTTTGACAACGCTGAGCTAGGGGCCTATACTCTTTATAAAGATTCTGAATTGAGTAAAGCGATGTCTAAAGATGAGCTTTTGAAGAAGATCATCCGTAGAGATACAATAATCACTTTCGATATTGACACCTATGAAGAAAAGTTGTCAATTGTTGATATTCGTTTAAACCCTAATCGACTTGTCGGATTAAAATGTAAGCAAGTCCTTTACTTTAATGAAAAGGACAAGCAATTTTATACACAACTGTTGGCAATTGCTCCTTTATGTAAGGAAGTTGAAGGAGATAAAGTAGAGGCATTATTCTGGATCAAAATGGACGGTTCAACACCCTCAAAAATGAGTGTGGATTCCAAAACAGTATCTTGGGCCATATTGACAAGTGGTGTTCATGCAGACGTACCGGACTTACTTCAGGAAAATGAAGACTCAAAAGGCAATCAGGAAGTCTTTAAGGAGCGTTTTTACGAACAAATAAAACGTACAGATGCCAAGTTAGAAGAGGGTTATTATGGGAGTGAAGATTTCCTGAAATCTGAAGATCCAATGCTTGTGATTGATACACTGGTTACCTATGATCCTAATACTTATGAACAAACATTGAAACCAATTGCCAATAGGATCGAACCTGATTATTTTAACTTGGTACAGGAGTGGTATTATGATGCCAAAAGTAAGCAGCTGTACAGTAGACTCAAAGCAATTGCTCCAGTTAAAGTCATAAATGACGAGAAAGGAAAATTTTTATACCGAGATAGGCTCTTTTATTTTCATGCAAACAATTAATCTAGTTTATAAATATGTATCTTTTGATCATATTGTTAATATATAAACTCAAACAGATTGATCAGACTAAATGAAAAGGAGATCGAACAATACTTCGATTTAGGGTACCTTCATGTACCTAATGTCTACACTCCTGAAGAAGTTGAACAATGTCGCGCTATAATTGATGAGGATCAGGCATCTGGTGGTTGGCAAACAGCGCCATATCATACAGATTCTGTAACGACTGATATTTATGAACGCTTACCAGCACTTTCAAATATTATTTTCAACAGTAATTATGTAAGTATAGTACAGCAATTATTTGCTGAAGAGCCCATAATTATTGCAGAACCTGCTGTGCATAAATCCAGATATTATTATTGGCATAAGGATTCTACCTTTATTACCGAGCAAGGTGAAGACTATCATTTGGATAAACAGTTTCAGGCTGCAATGAGCGTAATGTATTTGCAAGAGAATCATCCGGACTTCGGTGGAGGAATCAGTTTGATTCCTGGTAGTCAATGGACAGAGGATTATCCGGCAAGGATACCAGAGATGTCACTATTGGAACGAGGTGTTTTAAAGTTAAAGAAGACCTTAAAGCTTAGTTATTTTGATAAGCTTGATCAGCATAAGGATTTACTGCCTATCCCAACAAAATTAGGAGATGTTTTATTCATCGATATGCGTCTTGATCATAAAGGAACCCCAGCAAAAAAGGCAAGTCCGTTGACGAAATATGGAATCATGAATATTGCCAGCAAAGGGGAGGAGGATGCCAGGAAATTACAACGAACGTTGCGAAATAGGGATAGTGGTTATTATAAAAATTATTTACGCCATGAACCGGATTGTACTCCTGTTCTAAAAGAACTTTCAGATAAGCATGATGTTAAGATCATCTTGTAAATAAAAAAGGTACTTTCTTAAATCTTAGAAGGTACCTTTTTATTTGCGCTATGTTTAATCGACATTGAATATGAATTTAGTTAAATGAATTTGTCGTTAGAATAAGGACTTCAATCTATAAACATCCTTATGCTAGTTTTACTTGATTATTTTTATTTAAGTAAAAAATCACTTAATCTAAATAGTTTAAATCTAACGACATGCGTTCAATTCTAATTTGTATGGTTTGTTTTCTTCCCATAATCTCCTTTGCTCAGGAAGAGCAGGCTGCTAGCAAAAGTATTTCCGAAAAATTCGTTAACTCCTATAATGGGGAGGATTACGAAACCATCTTTAGTTTGTACGCAGATATTATGAAAGAGGCCCTGCCATTGGATAAGCACACTGCATTCTTGAGTGGGCTCAATATGCAGGTTGGTAAGATAGAGGGGTATGAGTTTTTAAGATATGAAAATGGGACCTATGCTTCTTATAAGGCCAGTTTTGAAAAAGCTGTGTTGACTTTGAATATTTCCCTTGATTCAGCATCTATGATCAATGGATTGTTTATCAAACCCTATGTTGAACCGGTCAATACTGATCTTATACAAAATAAGCTGGAAGTATTGGGAACAGTGTTTGGGGAGGATGAGGTTCAACAGGTTTATGATCAGGTAAAGGTATTCCCAAACAATACACAACTGTCTATGGCCATAATCAATGAGGGAAAGATTGAGTATTATGGAGTTTTGAAAGATCAGGATGTGGTTCAGACCATTCGCAACAGCAATAGCGTTTTTGAAATTGGCTCTATATCAAAAGTATTTACAGCTACCCTATTAGCTGATTTGGTTGAAGAGGGGAAGATAAGCCTTGATGATAATATTGGTTCCTACTTGGACACTCCGATTAAAGACGAAACTACCTTGTTATTCCGAGATCTATCCAATCACAGTTCAGGTCTTCCTAGGTTGCCATCCAACCTTGATTTGGAAAAGGTAGATCCGTTCAATCCGTATAAGGCCTATGATGAAGACGCGCTAAAAACCTATTTAAAAAATTCAGTAGCATTATCTGGAAAAGGCAATTATCAGTATTCGAATCTGGCAGTAGGATTATTAGGATATACCTTGGCTAAGATAGAACAGACTTCTTATGAAGACTTACTAAGTGATCGTATTTTTTCTGAATTGAAAATGACCAATTCTACCTCCAGATTAGAGAAAGTCGAGGGTGAGCTGGTCAAAGGCTTAAATATCGAAGGAAATGAGGTGTCTAATTGGGACTTAGCCATTTTAGCTGGAGCAGGTGGAATATTATCAACTACCGAAGACTTAGGTAAGTTTATGGAAGCCCAATTTAATAAAGATAACAAGGCACAGGCGCTTACCCGCGTAAAGACGCTGACCCTCAATGAGAATATGGATTTGGGTTTGGGTTGGCATATTATCAATACAGAAGCAGGTTCAAAGTGGCACTTCCATAATGGAGCGACTGGTGGATATTCTTCTATTATGGTCACGAATGTGGATACGCAAAATGGGGTGATTATTCTTTCTAACGTAGCACCGGATCATCCGAATGCTAAAAATGTTGAAACCCTTTGCTTTGAGCTTATGGAACAAATGGAAAAGGAATAAGTAGGATCAGGGTACGTGAGATGGTCATGTAGTAGGCATCTGTATTATGCAATAGCTTTAATCAATTACCATCTTGTGAAATAATTCGCAGTTAAGTAAAAAATAGGCATTCCCAGTTTTCTTTTATTGGATTAATATGTATGATATTTATTTGAATATGTTTAAGTCAAATAAATAAATCATGTTGATTCGAAGAATTTCTATTTTAATTCTATGTCTGTCATTTGTTACATTGGTTAGGGCGCAATGGACAGAAACACTTACACCTGCTTTTCATCATTTGTATGATATTGAAGTGGTGAATAATGACCTTATTTTTGCTGGTGGTTATGGTGGTCCGCTAATCAGGTCGACCGATGGTGGTGAGCAATGGGAAGAGATTTCAATACCCAATGTTAGTACTATAAGCTCAATTCATTTTTTTGACGCAACTAACGGTTGGTTGGTCGCCTCTTCTTCTGATTTTGGTGAAAAGGACTATTTGTTAAAAACAACAGACGGAGGGGATACTTG
>OMKD01000211.1 GCA_900299495.1 Sphingobacteriales bacterium | reverse complement strand
GGATTATCATATTACTGATCGGATTTCAGTGATGCTGGGATTAGAGTTTTCAATCTCAAGGATAAACCCAAGATTTGGACTTACTGAAGAAGATGCTTTAATCAAATATGAGCTTGCAGCTCCTTTTCTTTTGACTTATCAATTTTGACGAAAATAACTTAGCAATTCAGGGTTATTCCATTTTGGACAAATTTGCGTAGAATAAGACCTAAGTGTCAGCTAGGTCATAGTTTGCAGGTATTAAAGGAATTAAATTAGTATATTAAATTCATAATGACTTGCATTTAAATTTATTATGTCGCAGGAAATAGTCCCATGGTTTATAACAGTCCTAAGTCTTTTGCTTTGGATGATTACTTTTTTCTATTTTAGAAAAAGTAGAGTTTCTGCGAGGATGGCTTTAAATAAAATGAGTTCTTATTCTAAAACCTCAGGATCGCAAAGTGAAAAAGAAGTTACTCAGGATTCCATTATATATTTTGCCAGTTCACTTTTTCGACAAAATACCATTGAGGATATTTTGTGGGATATCTGTATCAATTGTGTTGATAAATTAGATTTTGTAGATTGTGTGATTTATTTAGTGGATGAAGAGAAAAAGGTACTTGTGCAAAAGGCAGCTTTTGGTCCCAAAAATGATAGAAACGAGCGTATTGTTGATCCGATAGAAATTCCAATAGGTTCAGGGATCGTTGGGTCTGCTTTCAAAAATGGAAAGGTGGAGTTGATTGAGGATGTTCGTTTGGATAGTCGATATATCTTGGATGATGAGCAAAGACTTTCAGAGCTTTCGGTTCCAATTATTACTCCTGAAGGAAAGACCATCGGTATTATTGATTCTGAGCATCCAGAGGTTGGTTTTTTTACCAATCTTCATGTGACCGTATTAAGTACAATAGCCTCTATCTGTGCAATTAAATTGGTGAGAGCTCAGGCCGATAAGGATTTGTTGATTGCAAAGGAAAAAGCAGAAGAAGCTACGCGCATCAAGTCTCAGTTTTTATCCACTATGAGTCATGAAATTCGTAATCCGCTGAACGCAGTGATAGGAATGAGCCATTTGCTCATGGATGAAAATCCCAGTGCTGCTCAGTTAGAACATATCAGACCATTACATCTGTCTTCAAAACATCTCCTTTCTTTAGTCAATGATATATTGGACTATTCGAAGTTGGAGGTGGGTAAAGTAGATTTGGATTATTCAGAGTTTAATCTAGCTAATGTTTTTGAGGAGTTAAAACAGAACTTTTTGTTTTTATCTTCCAAAAAGGGAGTTACCCTTAATTTTGATCCAGTTGATACCGAATTTTCACTAATAGGGGATGTGTTAAGAGTTAATCAGATCCTTAATAACCTTATCGGAAACGCAATAAAATTTACAGATAGCGGTAGTATTCAGATTCTTGCTTCTCTTGAAAATGAGTCTTCAAGCCATTGCACGGTTGTTTTTAAGGTAGTTGATACAGGCATAGGTATAGAAGATTCAGATCAGGAAAAGATTTTTAGTCAATTTGAACAATTGGGTAGCGGCAAGACCAGAAAATATGAAGGTGCTGGTTTAGGTTTGTCCATTTGTAAGAAACTTGTTGACCTACAGGGAGGTAGAATTGGAGTGAATAGTAAACTTGGTGAAGGCTCAGAATTCTGGTTCGAGATACCTTTTGAGAAAGGTTCGCCAATCAAAAATAATTCTAGCGTAGAGCCCAGAAAAGAATTTGGTGATGCTCTTAAGGGGATGAAAGTTCTTTTAGTAGAAGATCACTTGATTAATCAAAAAATAGTATCAAAACTTACTCAAAAATGGAAGGTTGATCTTGCCATTGCAGAGAATGGAAGTGAAGCTTTGGATACCGTTTTAAAAAATAGGGATTTCGATCTAATACTTATGGATTTGCACATGCCTATTGTGGGTGGAGTAGAGGCCACCAAGCTGATTCGTTCTCAGGAAGGGGATTACTTCCAGCGTGTACCTATAATCGCATTGACAGCGGATGTATCTGCTGATGTTAAAGAAGAGACGCTTTCTATTGGAATGAATGATTTTATCACCAAGCCTTTTGATCCCGTCAAACTTTTTGAGGTGTTGAAGAAGTTTTACTCAGCTGCTTAAATTAGTTTTCTCCGTTTTAATTGATGTTTCGTTTAAAATATAGGGGATTTTATTCTCATACTTGAATGTGTAAACGGTGGATTGCATCCTCTCGCGCTTCAAGCTATTTTAGCTTTACAATATTTTATCCGATTAAGTAAATGATTTTAAAGCCTGACTAAAGATTATGCGCAAAGGATTACATTATTATGGGAATTTTGCGCCTATTTAAGGCTGTAAAAGTCAGAAAAATCATTACTTTTGTGCTTTAATTTATATTACAAATCTCAAAGAGAGTTAAAGAATATTTCCATGAGTTTATATCAAGCATACCTAAAGGAGATTGAAGAACGTATTGAGTTGAAACTTCACCCTAAGCCAATTGACGGCGCGGACTTATTGTCAGAGATCATTGAACAGATCAAGGATACCAATAATGAGTATAGAGAAGCATCTCTTAATTTCTTCATTTATAATGTTTTACCAGGTACGACTAGTGCAGCAAGCGTTAAGGCAGAATTCCTAAAGGAGATTATACTTGGTACTGTTTTAGTGGAAGAAATCTCAGTGGATTATGCATTTGAGCAATTGTCTCACATGAAAGGTGGTCCATCTGTACGTGTATTACTTGATCTTGCTTTGGGAACAGATGCTACTATTGCAGCGGCAGCGGCAGCGGTTCTTAAGACACAGGTTTTCCTTTACGAGGCGGACATGGATCGTTTGGAAGAAGCATACAAGCAAGATAATGCTGTTGCAAAGGATATCATTGAAAGCTATGCAAAGGCAGAGTTCTTCACTAAGCTTCCTGAAGTAGAGGAAGAGATCAAAGTGGTAGCCTATGTTGCTGGTGTTGGGGATATTTCAACAGATTTACTTTCTCCAGGTAGTGATGCGCACTCTAGATCAGATCGTGAGCTTCACGGACAGTGTATGTTTGAGCATGATAAAACACGTCAGCAAGAACTTCTTGATCTACAGGCGGCTCACCCAGACAAGCGTGTGATGCTAATTGCAGAGAAAGGTACCATGGGTGTAGGATCTTCAAGAATGTCAGGTGTAAACAACGTGGCGCTTTGGATCGGTAAACAGGCTAGTGAGTATGTACCATTTATCAATATTGCCCCAGTTGTTGCAGGTACAAATGGTATTTCTCCAATTTTCCTAACTACAGTAGGTGTTACCGGTGGTATTGGTCTAGACCTTAAGAATTGGGTGAAGCAGTTTGACTCTGCGGGTAACCTAATCGTTGATGAAGAAGGAGAGCCAGTATTAAAGCAAACCTATTCGGTGGATACAGGTTCAGTATTTACCATTAATTCTAAGACTAAGAAACTATATAAAGATGGTGAGGAAGTAATGGATATTTCTTCTGCTTTTACACCACAGAAAATGGAATTCATGAGAGCTGGTGGTTCTTATGCAATCGTTTTCGGTAAAAAATTACAAACATTTGCTGCGAATACATTAGGTGTTGAAGTACCTCCAGTATTTGCGGCTTCAAAAGAAATATCTAATGAAGGTCAGGGTCTTACTGCAGTTGAAAAAATCTTCAACAGAAATGCGGTAGGTACTTCGGGTGCTACATTGCATGCAGGTTCTTATGTTCGTGTAGAAGTTAATATCGTTGGATCTCAGGATACGACTGGTTTGATGACCTCTCAGGAATTAGAGATGATGGCAGCTACAGTGATTTCTCCAATTGTAGATGGTGGTTACCAGTCTGGTTGTCACACCGCTTCCGTTTGGGATTTCAAATCACAGGAAAATATTCCAAGGTTAATGAAGTTTATGAATGACTTTGGTTTGATTACTGCTCGTCACCCTGAACATAAATATCACCCATTGACTGATGTTATTCACAAGGTATTGAATGACATTACTATTGATGATTGGGCAATCATTATCGGTGGTGATTCGCATACAAGAATGTCAAAGGGTGTAGCTTTCGGTGCTGATTCTGGTACAGTAGCACTTGCATTGGCAACAGGTGAGGCTTCTATGCCAATTCCTGAGTCTGTGAAGGTTACCTTCAAAGGTGAGATGAAGGATCATATGGATTTTCGTGATGTAGTACATGCTACTCAATCACAGATGTTGAAGCAGTTCAAAGGAGAAAATGTATTCCAGGGTCGTGTAATCGAAGTACACATTGGAACACTTCCTTCTGATCAGGCATTTACATTCACTGACTGGACAGCAGAGATGAAGGCGAAAGCTTCAATCTGTATTTCTCAGGATGATACACTGATCGAGTCATTGGAAATTGCTAAAGCTAGAATCCAGATCATGATCGATAAGGGTATGGATAATGAGAAGCAGGTACTTCAGGGACTAATCGATAAGGCGAACAAGCGTATCGAAGAGATCAGAACAGGAACAAAGCCTGCTTTGACTCCAGATTCAAATGCTAAGTACTACGCTGAATTCACCGTTGATTTGGATATCATTGATGAGCCAATGATTGCAGATCCAGACGTACATAACGAAGATGTATCTAAGCGTTATACGCATGATACAATTCGTGAGTTGTCTCACTACGGTGGAGATAAGCATGTAGATCTTGGATTCGTTGGATCATGTATGGTACACAAAGGTGATATCAAGATTGTATCTAAGATGTTGAAGAATCTTGAAGAGACGCATGGTAATGTTGAGTTTAAAGCGCCACTGGTTGTTACAGCTCCTACTTACAATATCATTGAAGAATTGAAAGAAGAGGGAGACTGGGAAGTACTTCAAAAGTATTCTGGTTTTGAATTTGATGATGCAGCTCCTAAGAGTGTAGCTCGTACGGAGTATGATAATATACTTTATTTAGAAAGACCTGGATGTAACCTTTGTATGGGTAACCAGGAAAAAGCGGAAAAAGGAGATACTGTAATGGCAACTTCTACTCGTTTATTCCAAGGTCGTGTGGTAAAGGATTCTGATCGTAAGAAAGGAGAGTCTTTATTGGCTTCAACTCCAGTAGTTGTACTTTCTGCAATCCTGGGTCGTACTCCAACTATTGAGGAGTATAAGTCAGCGGTGAAGGGAATCAAACTTACTCAGTTTGCTCCACCACTTAAAAAAATGACTTCTAATCCAATGGGAGACCACAAGATCTCATACTAAGAGATAGGTTTTTCCTAAAGCTATAAATGGCCATGTAATGCACCTCGTGTGTGTTACATGGCTTTTTTTATGCAATGAAGTCAAGCTTCTGTCTGTAGTTTGTTTTTCTTTTAGTCCATGATTAAGGGGATTACTAGATTTCCAAAATATTGTAATCAAATTAATTGAGTTTGTTTTAAACATTCGTAAATGCAACAGTGTTGCATTTACGAAAATCTTTATTACATTTACAACTCGATAAACAAATTGATGTAATATGATTGGATTTCAACTTCAGAGAAAGTCAGACTTTTTAGGTGCTGCAGCCAGTGGATTGTGTATGATTCATTGTATGGCTACACCTTTAATTTTCATTTCCAAGGCCTGTACAGCAACTTGCTGTTCTTCCGCTCCACTTTGGTGGCAATTGGTTGACTATTTGTTTTTAGTTATCTCTTTTGTTGCGATATATTATGCATCCAAGCATTCTTCCAATAACTATGTGAAGATTGGTTTATATACCTCCTGGGTATTATTGCTTGGCACAATCTTGTGCGAGCGTTTCTTACCTGGTGTAGTACCTGCTTCAGTAGTTTATATTCCAGCTTTGTTTATTGTGATTCTTCACATTTACAATCACAAATATTGTAAGTGTGCAGATGAAGCGTGTTGTGTAAATTAATTATATGGCAAACAGGCAGTCAACTGAAGAGATAGAAATTAGGGGAGACGAGCACACATCGAATAAAGTGGATACTCCAATTCGAGTGGATGCATTCCTGAAATCTGATGAAAAGAAGATAGAGACCATTGAATGGCATTTTTCAAAGATCATGGAAGAGCTAGGCTTGGATATGACAGATGATAGTCTTTCCGGGACTCCTTACAGAGTTGCTAAGATGTATGTCAAAGAGTTGTTTTATGGATTGAATCCCTTAAATAAACCGAAGGTGTCCACCTTTGAAAACTCCTATAATTATGAGCGCATTTTGGTAGAGAAAGATATCAAACTGAATTCGATTTGCGAACATCATTTCTTGCCAATAACAGGGTTTGCACATGTTGCTTACATTCCGGAGAAACGTGTGATTGGACTATCGAAGATTAATCGCTTGGTTCAATACTATGCGCATAGACCTCAGGTTCAGGAAAGGCTTTGTAGAGAGATTCTTAAAGGTCTACAAGAGGAGTTAGGAACAGAAAATGTAATCGTCTTTTTGAATGCTAAGCATTCTTGTGTTTCGGCAAGGGGAATAAAAGATGATTCGAGCAGTATGATTACGGTTGAATATGGAGGGGCATTTTTAGATGAAAAAAACAGGAAAGAATTTTATAATATTTTAAAATCTACATAATCATGATTACAAAGGATCAAGTTATGTCCGCTCAGGAAGAGTGGGGTGCAGGTGTTGTTAAGATAGGTTCACTTAAGGAAAAAAGAGCTGAATGCGAAGCTTATACAAGTGATTTCCTAGATGAAAGATATGCATTTGAAACAGGTCAGGTTTTGTTTAAGCCAACCAAATGTGCTGATAAGCAATTCAGAGCCTCAAAAGTAGAGGCAATGTCATACTTTATAGCAGGTGATGACAGAGCTTGTTCAGAGGATAAGGGATTTGCTATTCAACCATGGACAAAGGTACGATTTGAAAATACTGGTTTGATACTAGACGCAGCACGTGCCATTGCTATGGGTAATTACTTCTTTACTGACCTAGATGGAAATGAAGCAAAGGTAGAATATACATTTGCTTATCAAATGATAGATGGTGAATTGAAAATCGATGTACATCACTCTTCATTCCCATATAATCCTACTTAATTACTCCAGACTAAAAGGTACAAAGTAGTTAAGAACGCTTTTAATCTACTTAAGAATTTTAGATTGGGCTTGTTTCAGATGAAGAAACGTTGGATGCATGTGGTAGTGTGCATTCATCTAGTTTGAAAGATTGTATGCAGTTGAGTCTTGGCTTTAAAGTCTTGATTTTTACTGCATATTTTTTTTATAATTTATATTCAAGCTAATTCTTCATTTAATGCTTCCTTTCCCTTTTGAGTTAGATATGGATAAAATAAAAGCAATGATTTTTCAGTATAGTCTTGTTTTAGCCGATTGATTTCATTGCTTGACTCCAAGGGGTTGTTGAAGATCCAGGTATCCGAAAAGGTGATTAAACATTCAGCAAGCTGTAAGGCTTCGTAATTATTTAGCTTAGCTTGCATGAGGTTTTTTTGCTGTAAAATGTAAAAAAGGAATTGGTAGCTATTTATTCTATTAGGGTAAGTGCTTCGGAAGTGCTGATCGATGTATTTGAATTGCAACCTGATGTGATGTAAATCGGTCCATATGAATTTATAGTCCAGCATGATATTCAATCCCTCGTTTAAATCATTCTTTAATTTTTTAAAGTGTGGTTGTTCGTTTTTGTGTTTTTCAATACGTGCCTTGAATGTATCGACCATCCTGAAGTATAAGATTTCAAGTATTTCATCTTTTCTTTTAAAATGGTAATTGAAGTTTCCAGGGCTTATTTTTAAGTCATTGGATATCTTCCGGATGCTCACATTCCAATATCCATAAGCATTAAATAGTAATCTTGCATTGTTTAGAATTCTTTCTCTAGTTTTCATGATTAGTATTGTTGTACTAAATTAGTATATGTGTACTAATATACTGATTGTTAGAATCAGATGCTCGTATATTTTAATGTTGGTTCCTATTTGATGGTAGAATTAGATAATGCATCCACTACATTTCCCAATTGGGAAACGTATTAGAACTTGTCTCAGGATAAATGCAAAAGATGTAAAAGCTTATTTTAATCGAATTAAAAGTTTAGGAGTAAAATTCGACTATCAAGGACATGAATGGGGTACTGTTGTCAAATTCTTTGATCCGTATGGGAATTGTGTACATTCATTAATAGTGTAAAATTAGAAAACCAAATTACTGGCTAGATATAATTTTTTGATTGTGAGTATATTTTGGGTTCTTGGTTTTTTGAATTGTCACTTTTGTGACGTTTTTGTCCTGCGACCCTTTTTGTAAGTACTGTTTATGAGGACAATCTTAATTTGTTTGTATATTAAATGACGTAATATAATTTTACTTCAAACATTACAAACAAAACACAAAACAAATGGCTCAGAGTATTGAAATCAATATCGACGAATCCATTGTGCAAGACCAATCGCTTAAAACATTTTTTAATAGAACTGGGAGTAAAGACTATTGGTATTGGGATCTCAATCATCCAGAACATGCTTTTTTTTCGCCTGAACTATACGCTAGTCTTGGATATACCCCTGAAGAAGTTAAATCTAATAAGGAAATAATTAGTAATGATCAGGTTCAAAAAGCCATTAAACTTCTTTATCAATTTTTAGAAAAATCTATTTCGATTTATGAAATAGAACTCGATTTCCTGAATTCAAATAATCAAAAGGTAATAGTGTGTTTTTCCGCCGTTGCACTACGTGACAATCAAGGAAGTGTTTTGAGGGTTCTAGGTAGTTTTAAACATAGACCTGATTCTAAATTAAATCCCATAAATAAGAATATTCATTCCCTCCTTTCTGATATAAAAGAATCTGCTTTTCATATCCTGGATGGAAATCTTAGGTATCAGTATATTTTTGATAATACATTAAATGTATTAAACACTGATGAATGCGTTATCGGTAAACATATAGTAGAGGTCATTCCTGATAATAATGAAAAGCTTTTTTTTCAGAAGTTGGAAACAGTTCTTAAAGAGCAAAAGAGTTTGAGCCTGGTCACAAGCCTAAATGGTTTGCTTTCTAAAGACTACTTAGTTCTTATGTTTCCATACCATGAAGGTGTTTGTGTTGTATTTATGGGCCTGCCTTTCGGGTTAAATGAGATTTACAAAAAGCTTTTTGAGAGTGAGCAGCGATGGAAATTTGCACTTGAAGGAGCTAAGGATGGTTTGTGGGACTGGAATCTAAAGACGAATGAGGTCTTTTTCTCTACTCAATGGAAGGCAATGCTTGGATTTGAAGAAGATGAGATAAAGGGTAGTTTGGATGAGTGGAGTAACCGTGTTCATCCGGAGGATTTACAATCCTGCTATGATGATATTCAAAAGCACTTGGATAAAGAAGAGGAAATCTATTCAAATATACATAGAGTCAAATGTAAGGATGGAAGCTATATTTGGGTACTGGATAGAGGAAAGGTAGTTGAGTTTGATGAGAATGGCGCTGCGGTTAGGATGGTTGGAACACATACCGACTTGACTGAGCGTATGGAAACAGAACGCATACTAAATAACCGGAATAAAGAACTCGAACAATTCTCCTACATAACTTCACATGATCTTCAAGAACCATTGAATTCTATAATCTCTTTCACAAGGTTACTCGATCTTGAAAAAGATAAGATGAGTGCAGTAGGGCAGAAAAGTATTGAGATCATCTCCAGTTCTGCATATAGAATGAAAGAATTCATTGTTTCCTTATTGGAATATTCAAAAATAGGGAAGGAGAAGGAAAAGACGAAGGTTGATTTAATTCAAGTCATAGCAGATTTAAAAACTGATTTATATCATCTAATAGAGCAGAAAGGTGCAGTCGTTGAATATATAGGAAATGCTATGGAAATTTCTGTTTTCAAGCAAGACTTTATTAAGCTTTTGCAGAATCTTATCGTAAATGGTATCAAATACTCCGTACAGGGAAAGAGACCACATATAATCATAACCGCAGAAGAATCCGACTTTAGTATTAACCTGTCAGTGAAAGACAACGGTATTGGGATAGCAAAAGATCATTTTGAAAAGATTTTTGAGGTGTTTCAGCGTTTGCACACCCGAGACCAATACACAGGAACAGGAATAGGTCTTTCTTACTGTAAGAAAGTGGTGGAATTACATAAGGGAGAGATA
Source organism: Sphingobacteriales bacterium (assembly GCA_900299495.1). Lineage (GTDB taxonomy): Bacteria > Bacteroidota > Bacteroidia > Chitinophagales > Saprospiraceae > AM-2324. Next base: position 15,549 of record OMKD01000211.1, on the reverse strand, counting down.
TGGCTAGATTCAGAATTAGGAAAGGGAACAACGTTTAATATCAAATTATCTAAAACTTAATTAATGAAAAAATTAGAGCGAGTAATGCTGATTGATGATGACGTCAATACTAATTTTTACAATAAGATATTATTGGAGCAATCAAATCTTGTGGAGGATATTGTGATTTTTCAACAGGCAATGGAAGCCTTAGCATATCTAAAAAATGATGGACATAATGTTAGCATAATCTTATTGGATATTAATATGCCTGTCATGAATGGTTGGGAGTTTTTAGAGGCCTATGAAAAATTGGATGCTAAATTAAAAGAGACCCTTGTGGTCGTAATGCTTACTTCCTCTGTAAACAAGGAGGATCATGAACGAGCATCTAAAATAAATTCCGTTAAGCGCTTTTTGAGTAAACCTATATCACCAGAAGATATAAATGGGCTCGTCAGTTTAATAGAAGCCGAAATGGTTAAAGTGTGATTTAATTGGTTAAGTTCTATTCAAAGTAGTTGAATTCTTATTTCAAGTTGGAATTGATTAAATTGAGATTCAATACTTCTTTAGAAGAAATCTAACCTATGTTTACAGTTAGCTTATCGTTGGTATTATCATTTGTATTTTTGATACTTAGTAGTATTCATTTCTACTGGTTATTTGGAGGGAATCTATGGCTAGACAGGGTGATACCCACTAAAGAAAATCAGGATACTGTAATTAAAATACCCCTGATTGCTACCTTATTTAGTGGACTATTTATGCTTGCTTTTTCGGCTGTTTATTTTATTAAATCTGGTTGGGTTGAATGGACTTATTCAGTCGCTTTGCCTATTAAGATTTATTGGTTTTTACCTGTCCTTTTTACCCTGAGAGCAATTGGTGATTTTAGGTATCTTGGTTTTTTCAAAAAGGTAAAGAGTACCAAATTTGCACAAGCTGACAGTAAGGTGTTTGCGCCTCTGTGTTTAGGAATTGGAATTACTGGCTTTCTAATTCAGTTAATTTAATTGATAGCATATTCATTAACTGAATAAAGTAATAATGAGCATTGTAGAGTTTATATATCTAGCTGTCTTTATGATTGGCTGTGTGCTGGTCTATTTTGCATATTCCTTTTATCAAGAAACGAAATATCTCTTAGATGATGGGATAAGGACAAAGGCAACAGTTGTCGATTTGATAGAATCTTATAGCGATGATGATATCATGTATAAACCCGTTTTTGAATATTTGGATCATGGGGGCAATTTGGCAAGTTTTGAAAGTTCGATTAGTAGCAATCCAGCTCCGTATTCAATAGGAGACTCCGTTAATATAATCTATTCAAAAGATGGAGACGATCATCGTGTGGAGTCATTTTGGGGGCTTTACAGATGGACGATTATATTGCTTTGCATCGCTTCACCATTTCTAATTATAGGATGCGCCTACTTACTATACGCAAGGTTATGAGATTGTAAATTTTACTTGCAAAAAGCAATTTTTTGATGGTAAATTCATCATTTAGTATTAAGTTGATATACAATCACTAATACTCAGCCTTATGCTTTTACGCTTGATCAATTTCTGTGTTTTAATTCTTTCAGTAAGCGCGATTTATGCGCAAACTCAAAATTGTCTTCAAAATGTGAATCATCCAGGGTTCAATTCCATGAGTCAGGTCATTGGTTCAGAGACCATTTTCAGAGAATATGTTTTGTATGTCCCATCTTCCTATGATGCCAATACACCCACGCCTTTGATTATTAGTTATCATGGTTTTGGTGGTTGTGCTGCAGACTTTGAATCATATGTTGGTCAGGATCTTGGATTGAATGCATTAGCCGATCAGGAACAATTTATAGTTGCCTATGCTCAGGGTGCTTATAGACCGGAAAAAGATGATGTTTATTGGGAGCCTGGAGATACGGGGGTAGAGAATATTTATGAAAACGATATCTACTACACAGAACAATTGATTCAGGATATTGCTAATTCTTATAATGTTGATACAGATCGTGTGTATACTGCTGGTTATTCTAATGGTGGGATGATGAGCTACAGTGTAGCTTGCAATCGTGGTGATTTGATTGCTGGAGCTGCAGTAATGTCCGGAGCATTTATAGATGGAGACTGTGTGGCGAATGTGCATACTCCGATGATCATATTTCATGGGGTTGGAGATTTCGTCCTGCCTTATGAGGGAAATCAATTCTATCAAAGTGTAGCAGAAACAGTTAATTATTGGTTAGGGCATAATGGTATACCTGCATCCAGTCTGGTGTCCACACAATTGAACGGGAATAATGTCTTAAGAGAATCCTACTCTGGAGGGAATGATAATACCTGTTTAACCTTCTTTACAATATATGAAGAGTACGGGAGTGCAGGGGGGCATGTTTGGTTTAGTGAAGCAATCAATGGTTCTACTCCAAATGAGATTCTGTGGGATTTCTTTTCTTCAAATTGTAGCCTTGTAAATACAGATAAAGCTCCTGAGCGTAGAACGGGGTTGAATATTAGTCCGAATCCGTTTATTGATCAACTTCATATCAGTGGTGAAAATCTTAAGGGCAAATCTTACAAGGTCTTTAATAGTCTAGGCGAACAAGTTCAATTCGGAAGTATTGATGCAGACGATTTTTTACTTAAAATGGATCCGCTTTCTGTTGGTATCTATTATTTCGAAGTCGAGGGTGCTGCCTACAAAATTATTCGTATGCAATAATAGGCTTTGAGTTCAGGATAAGTTTTAGATTTGCAGATACTAAAAAACAGATCGTTGAAAAAGATAAGTTGTGTATTGTTCGATATGGACGGAGTCATTATTGATTCAGAATTATTGCATAAAAAGGCCTACTATTATACGTTTGAATCTCTTGGTCTTGATGTCTCTGAATCTTTATATAAAACCCTAACAGGATCCTCTACCATAAACGCTTTTCAAAAACTGGTTGCTCATTTTGGTTTGGATCATGATCCTGAACAACTGGTTTTGCAAAAACGAAAAGTATATGTCGATCTTTTTGAAAATGATCCTACGCTACATCTGGTTGATGGAGTGGAGGAATTGATTAAATACCTTTTTGATAAGGGGATAAAAATGGTATTGGCTTCCTCCTCTGCTATGGTCAATATCAATCGAGTGTTTAGGCGATTTGATCTGGATAAGTACTTTGTGGCTAAGATTAGTGGTGCGGATTTAGAGCGCTCAAAGCCAGATCCTGAGATTTTTATTCGAGCAGCTGAATTGGGACAGACTGCGAAAGAGCATTGTTTGGTCATTGAAGATTCAGATAATGGAGTGGCAGCAGCAAATGCTGCAGGTATCTATGTTGTAGGTTACAAAAATCCTTTGGCAGCGGATCAATTGCTCGACAAGGCTGATGCCGTGATCACTGATTTTAAACAATTGATATCTATGATTGAGACTCCAGAAACGGTCTAAGTTTATTCATCCTAGCAGATTAGCTCTTTTAAAATCGAGCTTGTCTTGATGGAAGCTGTGTTTAGGGTTGTTAATGTAAATTTGTTTTTATATTATTGATTTATAGTGGATTAGGTTTTTGTTTTTTAAAGCATTTATTATATTAGAAATGCAGTTTGCTTAAAAAGAGTTTCCATTTGCATAGGGGTACTCTTTCACAAAGTTTCCACTGCCCTAATATCATTTTTTCAAGAGAAAAACCTAATCCATGAATGCTACACTTTTGCCAGATGCCTTAAATCTGGATACCGCTCAGGATCTGTTACTGTACAGATACCAAACCACCGAAGATATTACAAAGACAAAGATTATTTTATCAAAAAATACCATTAGTTTCCTGAAAAACGGAGTTAAAGGTGTCTTCGGTGATGATAAAAATATTCACACCGCTGAAGAGCGTTTCGTGATGATGAAATCAGGAAACTGTTTGATGACGGAGACCGTTTCCAGTGCTCACAAAAATTTCGAAAGTATTTTGCTTTTCTTCACGGATGAAGCCATTCTTCGATTCCTAGAAAGACATAAATTCGATCTTTCTAAACCTGTAGATAACAGAGCCATTTATAGCTTTGAATACGATAGCTATATTCGAAGATTTGTGCTTAGTTTGGAACAGGTATTGCAATTTCCGAAAGCGCTACAAACGGAAATATTGAAGCATAAGTTTGAGGAGATCATGCTTTATTTAGTCCACAAGTATTCTGTAGATTTCTTAAAAGCGCTGGTTCAGAATATAGATAACAAACTTAGCAGGTTGATAAGTATTGCCGAAAATAATAAGCATAACAAGTTAAGTATGGAGGAGCTAGCATTTCTTTGTAACATGAGTATCTCTACTTTCAAACGAACCTTTCAAAAACATTATCAGACTACACCCATAAAGTGGTTTACTGAACAGCGATTGAACTATACAGCTTTTATGCTGCAAACAAAGCGAAACAGACCTGTTGATATTTATGAAGATGCAGGGTATGAAAATCTATCGAACTTCGTGCAGGCTTTCAAAAGGAAGTTTGGCGTAACGCCAAAACAGTATCAAATGAGTATTTGATTGTTTTTAAATACTTTTTGAATTTTCAGCAATTATAAGGTTTTTAGTTCTCAGTTAAATTTACATAAGTTGTTAATAGACAATTAGGTACGTGTGATTAAAAGATGAATACCCTAATCACCTTTGCATATAATTACCCCCTAGTATTACATGCTTAACAATCTTAGTTAACCTATTAGCCAGATTCTGATTCTAGATAGTATCTGGTTTTTAGGTTGCTAGGTGTGTTTGAAATGCCCGATTGGACGAACAAAGCAAATACAATAACTAGTTTCGACTTGTTAACACTATTTATAAAATTGCAAAGAGCAGTTATACAATAGCTGCTCTTTGTGTTTGGATGGATTCATCCTTTATATACTCATCGAATTCTTTAAGACTATCCACGAACCCAGTAGGGCCAATCTCGATAATACGATTAGCAATGGATTGCGTAAAGGTATGATCGTTTGATGCGAAAAGTATGTTTCCTTTGAAGTTGATCAAGGAATTGTTCAAAGCAGTGATCGTTTCCAAATCTAAGTGATTGGTTGGATCATTAAGCATAAGAACATTTCCTTCTGTAAGCATCATACGGCTAAGCATACAACGTACTTTCTCTCCACCCGATAGAACATTGGATTTTTTGAATACCTCTTCACCTGAGAACAACATCTTACCTAGGAATCCACGGATATACTTTTCATCCTTGTTTGTAGAGTATTGTCTCAACCAATCCATCAAATCCAGATCAGCAGAGAAGAAATCAGAGTTTTCAGCTGGTAGGTATGATGTAGTTACTGTTTGTCCAAATTCAACAGTTCCAGTATCTGGTTCCAGATTGCCCGCAAGAATTTCGAATAAGGCATCTATCGCAAGACTATTATCACAAAGGAAAGTAACTTTGTCATCTTTGTTGATATCAAAGTCCAGTCCAGAGAAGTATTGTTCTCCGTTATGAGAATATCCCAGGTTACGAACGCTTAAGATGACATCACCTACTTCACGTTCTTTCCCAAAAATGATTCCAGGATATTTTCTGCTTGAAGGTTGAATATCGGCAATATTGATTTTTTCCAACATCTTCTTTCTAGATGTAGCCTGCTTGGATTTTGAAGCATTTGCACTAAATCGATCGATAAAGGCTTGTAACTCCTTTCTTTTCTCTTCTGCCTTCTTGTTTTGTGCCATTTTTTGCTTGAGTGCAAGCTGGCTACTTTGATACCAGAAGGTATAGTTACCGGTATACATTTGGATCTTGCTGAAGTCAATATCAACAATGTGCGTACATACGGTATCTAAGAAGTGTCTGTCGTGCGAAACAACGATCACTGTGTTTTTAAAATCTAAAAGGAAGTCCTCTAACCAGGATACTGTTTGAATATCCAGGTCGTTGGTAGGCTCATCCAGAATTAGGATGTCTGGTGAGCCGAAAAGTGCCTGTGCCAATAGTACACGTACTTTTTGATTACCATCCATATCTTTCATCAGCTTATGGTGATCATCTTCATGGATACGCATACCACTTAGAAGTGCTGCTGCATCTGGTTCTGCATTCCATCCATCCATCTCTGCAAACTCACCCTCTAATTCACTCGCACGAATACCATCTTCTTCACTGAAATCAGCTTTAGCATAGATTGCATCTTTTTCCTGCATAATGTTCCAAAGCTTATCATGGCCCATTAGAACTGTGTTCAATACGGTTACCTCATCGTATTCGTGGTGGTTCTGCTTTAGTACAGCCATACGTTTGCCTGGCTCAATACTAACATCTCCAAGATTGGGATAGATCTCTCCGGAAAGGATCTTTAAAAATGTTGATTTACCGGCTCCGTTGGCTCCGATTACGCCATAACAATTATCTCCTTTGAAGGTGATATTTACCTCGTCAAAAAGTACTCTTTTCCCGTATTGCAGGGTCACATTATTTGCTGATATCATCTGTGCCTTGAATTTTGAAGCCACAAAGGTATGATTTTTAAGCGTTAATTTATAAGGAATTTTGTTAATGATTTATTACCATTTGGGGTTTTTGAAAAATGGCGATTTGTCTCAGAGACAGAATATTATGTGTCTCATTCTAACTAAATTGCTGCTAGTTATCCAGAAATTTATCGAAGTCTTTTTTTGATATCAAAGATTTTATTAATTATGCGCAGTTAATACTAAAGGATTATCCATGATTTCAAGTTTTTATAAGGGATTTGTTTGTATGGTCTTGATGCTTCTCGGGGCTACTTTATTTGCTCAACAAGATTCAACGAAGTCTGTGTTGTCTTATGAGATGGACTTCAGATTCAGGATAGAGCAGGATTGGGCTTCTATGCAATCAAATGGTGTTATGCGGAACGATCGTAGCAGAATGCGTTATCGGTTCAGAGCTGGCGCAAAACTTGAACGATCCTGGTATACTTTTGGGCTAAGAATGCGGACTGGAGATCAGCGTAAGCAACAAGATCCTCAGTTAACTCTTGGTAAGGGATTAAAGGAGTTTGGAACTTTACCCCTTGGTTTTGAGAAGGTGTATTTTAAAGGGCAATTCGATAAGTTTAATTTTGCCTTGGGTAAGATTGATTACCCTTTTACAAAGAGTAATGAGTTGTTCTGGAGTGATAATGTATTTCTGGAAGGTGTTTCCATTGAACAACAAGTAGATTTAGGATCAGATAAATTAAAACCTCTTAAACTTAGTGCGGGTCATTTTATTATTTCTTCAAATGGATTGTCTTTTTTAGATGATGCCTATCTGCAAGGTATTCAGGCTACTTTGAATACTAGCTCCAATAGATTCTCTTTTTTTCCAGGTCTTTTTGTCTTTAGGAATATTCCTAATATTCCGGATGGAGCACATACTTTTTTGATGGATTATTCTATCCTAAATCTTGGTACTAAAATTCGATTACTCGATAAGAAGCCTTTGAGTTTGGAATTCGATTATTATCAGAATATGGAAGATTATTCAACTAATTCATCTATTGAAGCGCGTTTTGCTGATGAAAGGTCTGGTTATACTGTTGGTATTCAATGGGGAAGCTTAAAGCAGGCAGATTCCTGGCTGTTTAAATGCACCTATACTAATACAGAACGCTATGCGATTTTGGATTACATGGCTCAAAACGATTGGGGGCGTTGGGATTATTCAGCTTTTAATTCGCCTGACGGTCGTCTTTCAAATTATGAAGGTATCGAGCTTGTGGCTGCTTATGCTATTTCTGAAAAGTTGAATTTGGTTGCCAAGTATTACTGGATTGAACAATTAATACCAATAGCTATGGTTATAGAAAATGGTCAGCGTTTTCGTCTGGATCTTAATGTTAGCCTATAGTTATTGCTGAGGTGTAGATCGGTTTATTCTTAAGGAATGTGTATATTCAATAGCGGATCAATTCGCTTAAAGAAGAGCAGAATGCCTTGAACAGAACTAACAGATCAATTATGAACAGATCGCTACCATATCTTACACTATTCTTTTTTTTAGCCTATACTTCTTTTGCTCAATCTATAAAGGTAGAACCATATCTTCAGGATGCAAGTCCTAACTCCATAAGTATTCTTTGGGAAACGGATGGACAGGGAGAACCTGTTGTCGAATGGGGATTGACCGAAGAATTGGGAAATATCTCATTTGGAACCTCTGAAGTCTCAGAAGGGAATTCAATCATTAATACGGTGACTATTGAAGGCCTAAATAGATTTACAAAGTATTATTACAGCGTTGGTATTGGTGCTGCTAGTTCAGCGATCTATAGTTTTAAAACCCCACCTTTTGCGTCTGATCAAGAATCCTTTCGAATCATCGCCATGAGTGATATGCAAAGAGATGTTGCTTTCCCAAACAAGTTCAATGAAATCGTTCATGAAGGTATTATTGACTATTTGGATGCTGAATTCGGAGGAGATCTGGTGGATAATCTGGCCTTGGTTATGATTCCTGGTGATTTAGTTGTTACAGGTTCAAATTACAGTCAGTGGGAGCAACATTTCTTCGATCCTTCTCATGGTTTATTCAATCGAGTACCGGTGTATCCTGTTTTGGGTAACCATGAACAAAATGCTACCTATTATTTTCAGTACTTCAAATTGCCTGAAAATGGCACAGCAGGATATGAAGAGCATTGGTGGTATAAAGATTATGGCAATGTTCGAATCATTGGTTTAAACTCTAACAACCCTTATGCGAATCAGGATCAATTGGACTGGTTGGAAGAGGTATTGGAAAATACTTGTGTGTCAGATTCTACCGATTTTGTTTTTGCCCAATTGCATCATCCACATAAGTCTGAGTTGTGGACGCCGGGTGAGTCTGGTTACACAGGGCAGGTTGTGGAGATGATGGAACAGTTCAGTACGGATTGTGGAAAACCGAGTATACACTTTTTTGGACATACCCATGGCTATTCCAGAGGTCAATCCAGAGATCATAAGCATCTTTGGATCAATGCAGCAACAGCTGGCGGTGCGATTGATAATTGGGGTGAGTTTCCCAATTTTGATTACGATGAGTTTTCTGTTTCTCAGGATGAATATGGATTTGTATCTGTAGAGGTGACCAGTGGTTCCAATCCCAGTATACATGTAAAACGAATAAGTAGGGGCGATCAAGATGATATTTTGGAAAATGTAGTTACGGACAGTGTATTGCTTCGTCTGAATGCCGTTGATCCTAGCAAACCGGAGGCTATATACCCTGTAAATGTACAGCTTGCTCCTGAATGTGTGGAGTTGGATGCAAGTGCTTTTTCTGCCTCTGACCCAGCAGCCTTACATGGGCAAAGCCATTGGCAAGTTGCTTTAAGCGCTGATGGGTTTTCAGCGCCTGTAGCTGAAAGCTGGAAGAACTTTGAGAACTGGTATTTTGATGAGGATACCCAGGCAGGTGATGATCTTACCGATGAGAAGATACTGGGTTTAAATGAAAACACCTCGTATTGGTGGAGAGTACGATACAGAGATCGGGAAATGAACTGGAGTGCATGGTCTGAAGCAGTTAATTTTACTACCGGTACATCTATAGCTTTACCAAATATGATTATGAATCCTGGTTCCGAGGATAGCTTATCTGGATGGACAATTACGGAAGGAGTTGTAGAGTCTTTAACTGCGGGTATTTGTGATGGTATTTCTCCTAATTATGGGGAGCGTTATTTTGCGGTAGGTGGTTTGTGTGAGGAGAGTCCTGTGGGTATTTGCGTTCAGGGGATTAATGTACTGGAGTATGCAGATTCGATAGATGCTGGCAGTTTTTATGCAAATTTTGGTGGTTATCTGTCTAACTACAGTGGCTCGGATCTTCCGGAAATGCGATTGATGTTTTTAGATCAGAATAGTGCAGAAATAAGCACAGGTAATACCATTTCTTCCTACAACAGTATCTGGACTTATTTTGATACCTGGGAGTTGATACCGGCAGGAACCAGAGTCATACAAGTGGAATTGAAAGGAACACGCAATGCTGGTGTAGATAATGACTCTTATTTTGATGACTTGTTTTTGAGATTGGGATCGGGGACTGATTGTAGCACCACGGTTTCTGTGATAAACAGACCTTTTATTGAGCCACAATTACAGGTAACACCCAATCCAGTTTCAGATACTGGATCTATAGTTTTACCAGAAGGTCAGTTTGAAATGCTTGATCTTTTTTTGATTGACATTCAGGGCAGAAAACATGCTTGCCCAATCCGTATTGATGAAGATCGGGTTTATTTTGACAGCAGGACTATGTCAAAGGGGAACTATGTGTTTTGGTTGCGTTCAAGAGGTAAAGTTGTTGGTACGGGTAAACTGGTGATTTTATAATTATCTGGCTGGATATAAAGTATTTGTGCTTTTTATTATGATAGGCCTTGGTTCATGTATCCAGGCACAGGAGTGTGTTCCTGGTCAGTTTTATTTGGATTCAACAAATTATCTGTCTTACCATGCAGGGAATCAATATGCTTGATATACGAACTAAAAGGGGAGAACGCTATCAGGAAAAAATAGTTAAGGTGGACTGATACAGAAGTAGGTTCTATTAGTGCAATAACATCTTAAAAACACAAAAGGCAGCACAGATATGTGCTGCCTTTTGTGTTGGAATCGGAAAGATTTGAATTTATTCTGCGGCTTTTAAATAAACTAAGCGTTCTAGTCTGCTAAGTTCTTTATCATCCACATACTTCCCGATCTCTTTACGGAATTGATCCATATTCGTGTAAGGTCTGTATTCCTCAAATTCGTGTGCCATACGATCTCCTACACCAGGTAAAGCTTTCATATCCGCTTCAGTAGCCGTGTTTAACTCTATAGGAACAAATACATATTGTTCGTATCGCGCAACTTCGGTTTCATCAACGTATTTACCTATTTCTTTTCTAAACTGCTGAATGTTTAGGTAAGGTCTGTATTCCTCAAATTCGTGTGCCATACGATCACCTACTCCAGGGATTAATTTAAAATCTGCTTCTGCAGTTGTATTCAGATTTTGTGGGACAAAGATCTTTTTATATAGGCTTTCCTTATCCATTTCTATATCTATCAATGCATCTAGATCATTCATCTCAAGGAATGGTCTTTGCTCAAGAATTGATTTAGTAAGCATTTTGCCGAGTTCAAGTGCAGCTAATTCCTCTTCAGTGGCAATATTTACATTTAGAACAGTTGAAACTTCTGAAGCTACTTCCTCTTGTATAAGTGTTGCCTCTTCATTTGATTGGGCTTCTGCTTGTTGTTCATTTTCCGAAGTATTCTGACAACTGCTTAGCATAAAACCGAATGCCAATAACGCTATTATAACGGGTGATAAGATTTTCATGTTTGTTGTTTTATAAGTAATGTATATGAATAACCAATTAGTGCTAGTAAAATTAAACTACCTGGTGCAAGGCTAGGTAAGGCACCAGAAAGACTTTCCATAAATAAATCCATTCCGTTGATGGATGGTCTTATTTCTTTCTCAAATTCGTAATTCGCTTTCAGGTGCAAGAATATACCTGCCAAACCACTGGCTACCATTAGAATAAGACTGATGTGAAACAATATTTGGATGGGCTTATTTCGGAATCTAAACAGAACAATAGATAATATCAATCCAAGGCTTACACAAATAATAGGGATGAGTTGTAAGATGCCCTCATAGTGCTCGAGTAAGTATAATTCAATACTCAATCCTATTGACATAAATGCTATTGCAATCAGTATCAAGCGCGTGATTTTTGCATCCAAGGATTTGACGTTTTGTTTCATAGTCTAAAAATATAGTCTGCATACTTAATAGCCAAATTATTTAGATTAATTCTAAATAATTTGGCTTGAGTTCTTGAAAAACCAAATCTATTCAAATGCAAAGACGTATTGAGTACAAATTTCTAGTTCGTTGCAAACTTGGTATGCCTGTTTTACATGGGTATTTTTTATATTAGGAAAGGACTGACTGCCAGCTGATTTGGCTTGTTAGAATATCTAATTAATAAACCTGATTATGAAAAATTACCTGTTGACTTCCCTTTTTGTTTTTCTGACTATTTCAGTTTTTGCTCAAGCATCTGACTTGCCAAAAGGCGAAACTTTTCAATCGATACAATACCTAGATGTCAATGGCATGCGCATGGAGTTTTTCACGGAAGTGGGTACTATTCAACTGCGGGACGAAAATGATCATCCCATAGCTTTATCTGGTTTTACTTATTATAAAAAGAAAGGAGCGGAGGCTAATAGACCCATCGTCTTTGCATTTAATGGAGGACCATTATCAGCATCTTTTTGGTTGCACTTTGGGGTGTTGGGACCGAAGCGTGTTGTAATAAATGACCCGGACTACACCAGACCAGCACCATATGAAGTAGTCAATAATGAATTTTCAATTTTAGAGAAAGCGGATTTGGTGATGATTGATCCTATCGGGGTAGGCTTCTCAAGGCCTATTGGCGATTCAAAGTGGGAAGATTTTTGGGGAGTAGATCAGGATGTTCGAGCAATTGGTTTATTTATAGATCAGTTTTTGATTCGCTCCGGGACCTATAATGCACCTAAATATCTACTGGGTGAAAGTTATGGAACTTTTAGAAATGCTGCTTTGGTAAAACATCTGCAGGATAAAGGAATCAATGTAAATGGGGTGATCATGGTATCAGCTACCTTTGAGATACAGCATCTGCGTTTTGCTCCAGGTGATGATATTGCCTATTTGACGCATTTCCCAAGTTATGCAGCGACTGCTTGGTATCACAATCGGGTTAACGATAAAGGAGAAAATCTGGAGGCCTTCTTAGACGAAGTTCGCTCCTTTACCGCAAATGAATACGCAACTGCCTTGTTTATGGGTGATCAATTGAGCAATGAGGAACACAAAGCAATTGCACAGCGCTTATCGGATTTTACAGGGCTTTCATCCAGCTATTGGGAGATGGCTGATTTACGGGTAACCAACAGAGAGTTTTTTCAGGAATTATTGCGTGATGAAGGAGAGACGGTAGGACGATTAGATGGTCGATTTACGGGTGTAAATGAAGATCTATTAGCACAGAATGCATTTACGGATCCACAAAGTGATGCAATCTCTGGACCTTATATTGCAGCCTTCAAAGATTATCTTTACAATGATTTAGGTGCTCCCAGGGACTGGACGTACATGACGAGCACTGGAGGTCGGGATAATTTTAAGTGGGATTGGAGGCACAGAGGAAATATTGCCTGGAATGCTCAAGTAGCCATTAGCACATTGCCTGATATGACGACCGCAATGAAGCGAGATCCAAACCTGAAGATTCTGATCCTAAATGGCTATTATGATTTAGCTACTGTGTTCTATGGGGTGGAATATTCGATTAACCACATGGGGCTGTCGCCTGAGCTTAAGGAGAATATCATTATGGAATATTATGAGGCTGGGCATATGATGTATACCCACGAACCTTCTATTATTAAGTTTAAAGCAGATGTGGATCGGTTTATTGAGGAGACTAAATAATTTTAGTAAAGTAATCCTGGTTTATTAATTCATTTTTAATAGACTAGGATTACATTGCTATTATCATACAATTAAGCCGAAATTGTTATTTCTTTTAAAATAAAAGCTTATAGCTGCAGTTTAGGGATTCTTAAATTATACTCAATGCGAAAAATAGTTATTGTTTTTATTCTTTTTCTGTCCCTTTTTAATACTACTTCTGCACAGCAAAAAGAGCCTGTAACAGAAGAGAATGAGCCTGAAGTTTATGAATTTCCAATATTTGATATTCTCCCTGCCTTGGATGATCCGGAATGTTATAGGTGGTTAGTTTATTCTAATGGAGATGTCGATTGGAGTAATTCCGAAAGTTTAATGTCCGGAATGACATTATATCCAGTATGTGATGAATTACCCTACATAGAGAAACCTTATAATCAAAGCTATTACATTTTTTCCTTTAAAGACAGCTTAACCATTGAAACTTACCATCCAGCAACAAGGGAATTAGCACATCCAATATCCTACAAAATAGAACATAATGAATATCCAAATATTGGTTTTTTGATTTATGCTTCTGATTCAATGGTTATAGAATTATTTCCGTCTAGTGTTTATCAGAATCATTATGGAACATCTACCAGGTACAGAATTCCCATGGATGTTGTGGGTAATAATGTATGGTTAGCTTCAGGTGTAGATAATACTAAAGATTGTGCTCATTTAAGAAATAATAGTTTACTAGTAGACTACAGTAAAGAAATCATGGATTTTGTTGTAAAGAATAAGGTTTATACTCAATTTCAGATGTTTACTTTTGGTGAAAAGTTGGTCGTTCAGACTTATGATAGGGTTAAGGATGAGGTAATAAAAACGGAGGAATTTGAGTATGCGAAAAAGGCAAATGATCCACTTACTTTATTGGTCCATTTCTCAAATTTCAGTGCTGAATTTTCTGCATATGATTCACACAACATTGCTCGTTATAAGTATTTTGTAGTGGAGTGTGTAGATTAATTAGATGACATTTTAAGTATGTATAGTTATAGCTTGATTTTAAACTAGGATGCTTTATCTTTAGTACATACAGCATACTAATTCAATTCGTAATGAAGCTAAGCCATCTTAAGACTAAATTGTTATTTATTGCTTCCATGTTTTTAGGTTCTTTTGTTCTGAATGGTCAATCCAGTGAAGGCAAAGACTTTTGGTTTAGCTTCATGGAACATCGGGATATTGGTGTAAATAACAAGGTTGTTATGATCACTTCGGAAACCAATACCAGTGGACTTATTGAAATCCCATTTTATAATTGGACAGAAGGTTTTACTGTCCAGCCCAATCAGGTAACGCTCGTTGAACTTCCGTCTTTTACAGAGAATCTTGGATCTGCTCAAATCAGTGACAAAGGGATTCACTTGGTTTCCAATGATTCCGTATCCGTTTATATTCACCAGTATTATTCTGCAAGATCGGAAGCCACGCTGGTCCTACCCGAAACGGCTTTAGGAGCGGAGTATTTTATAATGAGTTATAGAGGAGTGCTCATAAATGGAAAAAGATATCGCTCTGAATTTTTAATTGTTGGTACAGAGGATGAAACCACCATTGAGATTACACCAAGTACAGATCCATTGGGGGTAGGTTCCGTTGGTGTTCCTTTTACAATCTTATTAAATAAGGGGGAAACCTACCAGCTTCAAGCAGATTCGCATAATGGTGATTTGACCGGGACGCATATCAAAGGCGATAAGAACTTTGCTGTTTTCGGGGGCAATAGTTGGACTCAGATAGCCTGTGGGGTACGGGACAATCTATTGGAGCAAATGTATCCGGTAAGTACCTGGGGTAAACAAGTCGTTACTGTACCTAGTCAGAAAACAAACTATGACGTCTACAGGATACAAGCATCAGAAGATAATACACAGGTGAGTGTGTATGACCAAGGGTCTGTAAACCCACAGAATTATACACTAGATGCCGGGGAGTTTGTTGAGTTTCAAAAATCAATACCAACATATATTATAGGAGATAAGGCCATTCAGGTCGCTCAATATTTCATTGGAGCTGATTGTAATGGTCATTTTTATGGAGACCCCTCAATGGTGCTGTTGAATAGTGTAGAACAAACGC
>OMKD01000210.1 GCA_900299495.1 Sphingobacteriales bacterium | reverse complement strand
CCTGTACCATAGGTGTTTTTTGCCATTCCCGGTTCTGTACACATTTGACCAAATAATGCAGCTTGCTGATCACCAAGCACGCCTTGAATAGGTACCTCTGCACCAAAAATTGCTAAACTAGTTGATCCAAAATCACTATTTGATGGATTCACCTGAGGTAAAATATGCTTAGGTATATTAAAAATCTGTAGCAACTCTTCATCCCAAACGCCTTCATTAATATTGTAAAGCATTGTTCGACTAGCATTACTTGGGTCGGTCAAATGATTGCCTGTTAACTTATAAATAAGCCAAGAATCAATGGTTCCAACACATAATTCATCTTTTGTAGCTAGATCCCTTGCACCAGCATAATTATCCAGCATCCAGGCAATTTTTGTACCAGAAAAATAGGCATCTACAATAAGACCGGTCTTCTCTTTTATTAACTGGTCCAGACCTCTTTCTTTAAGTTCATCACAATGATTGGCTGTTCTTCTATCCTGCCACACGATGGCTCTGCCTAGAGGCTCACCTGTTTTTTTATTCCACAATAAACAAGTCTCTCTTTGGTTTGTTATTCCAATGCCTTTGATATCCTCAGGTCGAATATCACCCTCTTCGAAAAGTGCTTTTAGGACACCTAATTGGCATGACCAAATTTCGTTTGCATCGTGCTCGACCAGACCAGGAGAAGGAAAATATTGCGTAAATTCTTTTTGCTTTATTCGGATAATGGATCCTTGTGAATCAACCAAAATGGCCCTGCAACTACTCGTCCCCTGATCAATAGATAGGATATAATTTGGCATAAAAATTGTATTTATATAACAATATACTAAAGAAACGCTTAATCAAAAGGAAGGCTTAAAAATTGAGCGCTTAGATAATCAGTATAATTCGTATTTTTGAACTATAATAATAGGATAAAGAATGGTAATGGATATAATTAGTGACAGAATTGATGTGGAATCGGTAAGGCAGTTTTCTGAAAAAGATAAAGCGTATATGCTTCAGGAAGATCGTCTTGAATCCTTTTGGAAGTACCCAATGAACATGGACGCTTTCGAGGCTGTCATTGAGGAAAGAAAAAAGTACGAAACAGATCGGGTCTTACTTAAAACAGTTTTAGAAGATCAATACCAGGCCTTAGGCTTTGAGTTCAAGGATCGTTTTTCGATTGAAGATGACAACACATTTACGATTACCACTGCTCATCAGCCTTCACTGATGACAGGTCCATTATATTTTATTTATAAAGCGGTTTCTTCCATTAAACTTGCTAGAAACCTTAAAGAAAAATATCCTGATTATAACTTCATGCCAATATTTGTTATTGGTGGAGAGGATCACGACTTTGAAGAGATCAATCACTTCAGAATTTTCGGAAAGACCGTAGCATGGGATAATCAGGGTCAGAATGGAGCATGTGGCAGAATGTCATTGAATGGAATGAGTGAAGTCTTGAATCAAACAAAAGAAATTTTAGGGACTTCAGAACATGCAACCAATCTCTCCAAAATGTTAGACAGTGCTTTTGGAGATGACACCTTGACTTACGGACAGGCGACTCAAAAGTTTGTCATTGAATTATTCCAAAACACAGAGTTGACAGTTTTTAGTATGGATGATGAAAAGCTAAAAAAAGCGTTCATACCTATTCTAAAAAAGGAGCTTATTGAAGAATTTTCAAAACCACTGGTAGAGCAAACAATAGAAGAACTATCCAATATTGGTTTAAAAATGCAGGCTTTTCCTAGAGCCATAAATTTATTCTATCTGAACGAGGCGGGCCGAAACAGGATTGAAAAAAATGGAGACGTATACCATATACTTAATACGGAGCTAGAGTTTACAGAAGCAGAATTATTGGAAGATTTGGAAAACAACCCTGGAGCCTTTAGCCCTAACGTTGTTTTAAGGCCACTATATCAAGAGCACATTCTTCCGAACTTAGCTTATGTTGGCGGAGGCGGTGAACTTGCCTATTGGCTAGAGCGTAAATCGCAGTTTGAGGCCGCAGGACTTTCCTATCCTATGCTGGTTAGAAGAGACAGTGTTTTATGGTTTGATTCAACTAGTCAGAATAAATGGGCAAAGCTTGGATTAAAGCAAGAGGACTGGTTGACAGAAATGGAGACGCTGAAAAAAGCGTATGTCCTATCCAATTCAACCAACGAAATCAGCCTAGCAGAAGAATTAGAAGCTTTTAACGACATCATAAATACCATATCGGGAAAAACTGAATCTGTCGATAAATCATTGCTTGGAAAGATTGAAGCTGAAGGTGCTCGAATCAGGAAGTCACTGGAAGGCATCGAGAAAAGACTACAAAAAACGGAAAAGCAAAAGTTTAGTCAGGCCATTAGTCAGATAGAGAAACTTAAAGAGCGCTTTTTCCCGAATGATGGTCTGCAAGAAAGGAAAGACAATTTTATGGCTATATATCTGAAACACGGTCCTGAATTTATTGATGTACTTATCGATATTCAAGATCCTATGAAAACCGGATTGAAGATAGTCACTGCTTAAAAGTAAAAAAGCATCCTGTAAAATTTACAGGATGCTTTTTTTATGCTGTCTTCTCTGCTTTATTAAATAAATAAAGGAGTGAGCCAATTTTATCTCTTAAATCTTTACGATCTACTATAAAGTCCAGGAATCCATTATCCAATAAGAATTCAGAAGTTTGGAATCCTTCAGGAAGATCACGTTTGATAGTTTCCTTGATTACACGTGGTCCAGCAAATCCAATTAGTGCTTCTGGTTCTGCAAAATTAATATCTCCTAACATCGCAAAAGATGCCGTTACTCCACCTGTTGTTGGATCGGTAAGGAAAGAGAAATATGGAATACCTTCTTTTGCAAGCAAAGAAAGCTTTGCGGATGTTTTTGCCATTTGCATTAAAGAAAATGCAGATTCCATCATCCTTGCACCACCTGATTTAGAAATAATCATGAATGGTACTTTATGCTCTAGGCAATAATCAATTGCCTTTGAAATTTTTTCACCAACAACTGAACCCATTGATCCACCAATGAAACTAAAGTCCATAGCAGCAATAACCAAGGGTTTCTTCTTTACTTTTCCAACACCAACACTTAAAGAGTCCGGTAGATCCGTCTTGCGCTTAGCGTCCTCAAGTCGTTTTGTGTATGGCTTAAGGTCTTTGAAGTTCAAGAAATCCTTTGAAACCAAATCTTCGAACAACAATTCATACGATCCGTCAAAGATAATTTCAAAATACTCTCTAGATCCTACACGTACATGATAATTACACTTAGTACACTTATAGAAATTTTCCTTAAGTTCTTTTGTAGTAGATGTGTGAGCACACTTCTTACATTTATACCAAACACCATCAGGAGCTTCTTTTTTATGCTTTGTTGCAGTTTGAACTCCGTCTTTAAGTCTTTTAAACCAACTCATTAAAAGTGATTTTTAGCAATCTGATAATTTCTTGATCGCAATATTGATAAAACTTTTCATCGCAAATCTATATAAAAATAGCCAATTACAATTACATGCTTGAACATTAATTATAATATACACACATTTAAAAGATTTAATTAATTGATTATCATCAATATCTATAATTAAGTACTGTATTTACAAAATGCTTAACACCATCAAGTGGCGTGTCGGGATAAACACCATGCCCTAAATTCACGATATGATTACGACCAAAAGTATTTAGCATTTCTACAGTCTTGCTTGCTATTGATTCGTGGTTTGCATATAACTGACAAGGATCAAGATTACCTTGTAGGATCTGCTCATTACCTAAAATAGATCTTGATTTCTCCGCTGAGATGGTCCAATCGATCCCCATTACCGTAGGATTCAAAGCTTGAAGCTCTTCATAAGCAAACCAAGCTCCTTTTGAGAAAAGAGTAACTGGAAACTCAGCTAATTCTTCTCTGATTTGCTTTAAGTATGGAATTGCAAATTCTTTGTAAAGGTTTATATCAAGTAAACCTGCCCAAGAATCAAA
The DNA here is from genome assembly GCA_900299495.1 of Sphingobacteriales bacterium. Classification (GTDB taxonomy): domain Bacteria; phylum Bacteroidota; class Bacteroidia; order Chitinophagales; family Saprospiraceae; genus AM-2324. The sequence continues at coordinate 11,989 of OMKD01000210.1, read as the reverse complement.
GACCTGAACCAAAGATACCCCATGCTTGATTTTTGTTTTAAGATAACAAATCACGGTATCTGTAATCTTTTGCATAAGCATATGAGATAGCTCAGGCTCTTTATAAAGCATCCTCTTTGCCTTAGAGAAGGTCTTACTACCACTACCCTCAATCATATAAGCGAAAAGTGTCCATGGTGCTCCTGCGAATCCAAGAAGAGGTACACGATTTTCAAGTCTTTCCAGCGTTCTATCTATAGCATGATAAACATAATCGATACGATCAGCTGCTTCTTGACCTGATATTAATTTTTCAACGTCTGCCTTTGATTGAACTGTTTTTGGAAAAATTGGTCCAACTTTTTCTACTAATTGATAATCTAAGCCCATCGCTTCAGGAATCACCAAAATATCGGAAAACAAAATTGCTGCATCAACATTCAATGCATCAATAGGTTGAACAGTAACCTCCGCACAAAGATCTGGGTTCTTTACCAGGGCTACGAAATTTTCAACTGAAGCTCTAACTTCTCTGTATTCAGGAAGGATTCTTCCTGCTTGACGCATTAACCAAATCGGAGGTCGTTCTACTTCCTCTCCTTTTATTGTTCTTAGAAAAAGATCATTTTTTACTGCCATGCCGCAAAAATAATCATTTATGGCAGAGCTTAATGATTTTGATACCCCATATTTAAAAAGACATCTAAAAAGCGAAAATTTGTGGCATTATAATGACAGGTTAAGCATTTACAGAGACATCCCACGAATGATATTGATTTTGCCATTGTCCCCAAACAGTTCTTTAGACTTTCTATTGTAAGCTAGTGCAGCCTCCTCTGGCGTTCCAAACATACCTAGATGCATACTCTTTTTACCTATGGAAATCACTGCTCTGTATCTATTATGCTCTTGATAAACACCTGTATAACCAAGTTTACTAGAAGATTTGCGCTTGCGGCTCGCAATAGATCTAGACCTGTACTCCAGATTGTGTACTCGGCAATCTAGTTTATTGCCATTTTTAGTTCCAACAAGATTTTTATTCAAAGATTTTTGTCTCGAAAGAAATTTTTCTGCGATCAATTTGTGCGGATAAATTGTTTCCGTTTTATAGGTACCAGAATCTGTTTTCCAGGTTTTCTGAAAAACAGAACAACCGCTCGAATGTAGCCTAATATTATGAAGGAAATCGATTTTTGAATAGTATGGATTATTTTCGAGCCATTCGTAAACAAAGTCATCAATCATTAAAAATTGATCAGCATTTTTTAATTTAATCTTGTAAAGCACGTAGTCAGTTTTTGGCAGCTGCAAGGAAGATGTACAACTAGAGTTTTTTCATAATGTGTATTCCTTTCTAAATTAAAAAATTAGTTCCAATTTAAAAACGGTTTTAAAGAATAAATTTTGAATCACGAATTATTTATGAGAAGAGCCATTGAGTTGGCTAGAAGAGCAGGTAGAGATACTGCCTCAAATCCACAAGTTGGAGCAGTACTTGTACATGATAATCGAATCATTGGGGAAGGATATCATAAGAAATATGGAGAAGCACATGCCGAGGTAAATGCTGTAGCATCCGTAAAGGAAGTGGATAGACACTTAATCAGCAAATCCACTATATACGTAAGTCTTGAACCCTGTTGTTTTGTAGGAAAAACGCCAGCATGTACTGATCTTATAACAAGAGAGGGTATTAAAAAAGTGTATGTCAGTTACGTAGACAAAACTCCGGAAGTATCTGGAAATGGTTTGGAGATATTACGCTCAAGAGGAATTGAAGTACATGAGAATATCCTGTCTGAGGAAGGGGAAATATTGGCTATGCCTAGGAATATTCTAGCTGATGAAAAAAGACCATATGTTATCCTTAAATATGCAGAATCGCAGGATGGATATTTAAGCAAATCGGGGGTTCAAACTTGGTTGACTAATTATTTCAGTAAAATACTTGTGCACAAATGGCGATCAGAGTCCGATGCAATCATTGTTGGTACTGGAACCATCCTAGTAGATAATCCATCCTTAGACAATCGATTATTTCACGGGGAAAGCCCTACGCGGATTATTTTGGACAGGAAGAATAATTTAAATCGAAGCTTCAATGTTTTTAATTCAGCATCTGAATCCATTATACTTAACCAAAAAGGTTACGCTGATAATACTTTAGAAAATCAATTTGAACTTGAGAACTTTGATTGGAAAGAGATTCTTGATTTTCTGGGATCAAAAAATATAAAAACATTGTTTGTTGAAGGAGGAGCAAGCTTATTGTCTAGTATTTATTCGTCAGGACTTTGGGACGAAACTCGATTATTAATCAGTCCAAAATCACTTAATGGAGGAATAAAAGTCAGAAAACCGAATGAATGGAATGAAGTTGAATCCCTGCAGGTCGGTAGTGATAGATTGATAATTACCAGGCCTATTCGTTAAAGTTTTTTTAAACTATGTAAAAAATTAGGCATTGACTTCAATTAAACGTTCACTTGTAATAAATTGAATAAAAAGTTAGGTTTTGAAATACATACTATTCGTTCTATCTATTAGCATGACACCCTTCTTTCAGGTTGCATCAGATTCCAATTCAATCAATGAGCAAGAATTAGCTGCTGAAATAAATTGGAAATCTTTCGAAGACTTGAACAATAAAGGAAACAAAAATAAAAAGGTCATGATTTTCATTTACACGGACTGGTGTAAATGGTGCAGAGAATTGAACCAAACTTCATTCTCCGATCCAGACCTGACTTCTTTTGTCAACAAAAATTACTTTCCAATAAAATTTAATGGTGAAAAAGATGAATCCGTTGAATTCAAAGGGCAAACCTACAAGCTAAAAAAGGAAGACGAGAAAGTATTTCATCAATTCACCGAACAGTTCAACAAAGGAGATATTGCCTACCCTGCCATTGTATTCTTAGACGAAGATCTCAAAGTGATTCAAACCATAAAGGGATTCAGAAAAAAAGAGGAGATGTTCAATGTTCTTAGATATTTCGAAGGTGATTACTACAAAAAAGTATCTTGGACAAACTATATCAAAAGCCTTGATAACTAATACTAAATGTATCTAAATCAAGAACTACAAAACTTTCGTTTAAATATTCTATTGAATAATCAAATGTTCCATCTAATTTAGAAACCTCAAGTAAAACAAAATGACAAGTGCTATCGGCACCGTTTAATTGTTTCATTTCTAGTGAATAGTCCATTCCTGTTAGATTTGAAGATTTAAAATAGTCGTAATACTCCATAGAGCCTACAGGCACCCAGTCTGGATTCACAAAATACAATTGGTTAAAGACTGTACTGTCCGTTTGAAAAGCATTGCAAGATGGAATTAATGCATAGTATACTTTCTTTCCATGTTGACCAGTTAAATAGCCAAAATAATCATTGAACAAAGTATCAAGCTCTACATTAAGAATATCAGTCAACACAGGAACTTCATTTGGAAATAATAGGGAGTCCTCAAGGGATTGACTCATTTTTTGCTTTCCTACGAACAGGAACATCAGGAAAAATATAATAAAAAATACGCCTGCCACCCGAATAACAAGTGCACCTGCACCCTTACCCCTACCAGCTGAAGAATGATTCATTCGAAACTTAGCCATCTGTATATTTTTCTAATTAAAAAAGCCTTCCTGGACAGAAGGCCTTCTCTCAGATAAAGATAATACTTTACCGATAAAAGATTAAAAATGGTAATTGTAGATGCTTATATTTTATTGTTCCCACTTCAAATAACATTCTACTCGCCTTTCCCTTGAAGCCGCAACAGAATAAACAGATGAAGTCAAATCAAAATAATCCTCAGAGACTATTGCCGGAGCCATAAGTTCTCCATAGGAATTACATTCAACATTAATTAAATTATCCTTGTAAGCCTGATTTAGTATTGGATTTTGCTGAATTAAGTAGTTCAAAACAGCCTTACATCTTCTTTCACTTAAAGCCATATTATACGCTTTACTTGCCCTTGGGCTAGTATAAGCATTAACCGTGATTGTAAGCTTTCTGCCTTGTTTCAAATGTGTTTCTGCTCCTAAACCTAAATCCTCTAATGCACGCAATCCAGCAATTACTTCGGCTGCATAAAAGGATTCAAAATCATCCATCTCAGGACAGCTATTCAGGTAATAATCTATCAAAGCTTCATACTCCTTAAAACAGTCCTGGTAATCATAGGATTCAGCAGTATTCGACAAGGGTATATTATTCGGGAAATAAACCACTGCCTTGTATACAGCTGACTCTAATTCTACCTCAGACTCCGATTCATCAACAATTAGCTCAGCAGGGATTTCTTCCAACTCCGTTTTATCATTGGGCACATTGGTCAAAGGCAAGTCGGCAGGAGCTTCTTCCGGCAACTCTTCTTTAATAATCTTGAGACTTCGATTATAAATATTCAAACAATTCACCTCATCAATAGACTGCTCAACTTCGAGGGGTCTATTGGAAGCCATGAATTCTTGATCATCGTAGATCCTGAAATAATTTTCATTAAAACTTGAATTGTATGCACTTCCTAGATTTTCTACCAAACCATTTGACCCCAATACATACCTGTAAATATCATAACCTCCAAGTCCCTTATCTATATCTGATGAAAAATAAAGGACACCATCTTTTACAAATGGACTTTCTTCATTGAAGTCTGTATTCACATCTAATGAAACTGGAACTGCCGAAGTACCAAGACTATCTAATGGGAAAGAAAATAGATCTTTATTACCATTCTCCTCTGCCGAATAATAAAGCATACCTTCAACAAGGTCTACATAAGGTTGACTGTAGGAGATTTTAGGATCATCAAAAACACCACCAATGTTTGATAATTTATTATCCAGTAAATTCCAGTAAACCATTTTACAATGCCGATCCAATTGATTGATTTCCTTACAGACGCAAGTCAAGGCTTTCAATTCACTCATCATTTCAAAGAACACGACTTCCTCCTTATGCTGTAATCCCTTTGGTTTTAAATACCTTTTCTTTCCATATGTATCTATTAAAACAATGGCATTCCTGCTTGTTGTTGAATAAGAAATCAAGTCCTTATGCTTGGCAAATGCGAATTCGGCTCTTGATGAGTTAATTGCAGCATCATACTGCCATTCAGCACTGGATTCATCTAATGCTAATGAACTATAGAATATAGCGGAGTCACATTTTTTGATATAGGTATTAGCCAAGTCTATATTACTTCGCTTCTTGTTATGCCATACCTTTGTCAGATACCTATTCATTGAATACTTTGCAGCTTTATAATCTCCAATTGAAAACAGGCAAAATCCATGATAAAGCTCAAGAGATTCAAAGCGCTGAGAAGCATTTTTTCGTAATAGATCTTCAATAATATCTTTTGCAATGGAAACAGCTCCATACTCATAAGCAGCTATAGCTGATTTCAGCTGTACCTCTTCCTTGACTTTTCTTTTCAAAGACTCTTTGTAGTAGACAAATGCACTATAAAAATCTTTCATATGATAAGCCTGATCTGCTGCCTTCTCAAATTGAACAGCGGTCTGACTATGCAATCGAATTGCACCAGAAAGGAAAAATAATATGCCTATGGATTTTAGTAATTTGGACAACACGCTTTCTTATTTTTCAATGGTTTAACTTTAGTAATTGAATAACGAACATGAAGTTCAGGCCCTCCCCTGCCACCATTGGCGACTTGTAAGCCTGATATCGTAAAATCATATGAAAAACCTAGACTAAAGGAATTCCAATTCACACCACTATAGACAATGACCGAATCTCCTGTTCTATAGCTAAGCCCTAAATCAAAATTGGTACTTAATTTTTCACCTAAATTTGCAAGAACCCCCACTTGACATTCAAGATAAGATTGCTGTCTTTGCAATAAAGCAAGTGTTTTTAAATTAACCTGTGCGGATTTATAGATATACTTTTCTCCGGATAAGGACCAACGAACTGGTCGCATGGACTCCATTACATCATTGGTATACGGTTTATTAAGATTTGCACCAGATAAACTGATTCGCCAATCCTGAGTTCCATTTTTATAGCCCAAGAGACTTATAGCACTTTGATAAGAATAATAGTTTGCAATGCCTTGTAATGCCACATCAAAAGGTTCTATGCCTTGACGAAATTGCTCTCCATCAAACTGGTTACCTAATTGCACCAAACTTTCATCTAAAAATCTATTGATATAATTCAGGGAGGCTCCAACTCGGATTGCTAAATCGTCATAGAGATAGATATGCCAACTGAGTGCAGCTCCTATGGATTGATTGGAATATTGAATATCCCCTGCTTTGTCATCAACTAAATTCAACCCAAAAGCTAACCAAGATGAATTGTGTTTAGGATTAATCTTGTATGCGTATCCAAATTGTCGGCTTGTGTACGGAACCGGAATACTTAGCCACTGATCTCTTACAGATGCAGAAAGACGAATATCATCATCTTCAATAATATCTGCGACATTATACGTTCCTGGCTGATTCCAGAATTGACTAAAATGTATATCCTGAGCATTCAGAGAAGTGCTTCCGATAATGACAATTACTGTTAAAAATAAACACAAAAAAGTGCAAACCTTCATCGGTGTAGCTTTAAGGTTGAACCAATAAATCAAAAAACCAATTATTAATATTTGTTCATACCCACTCTAAGTATGCATAGAGGTAGCATATTAAAGTGAAACAATAAAATTGGGCTAATTTAAACAGTAATTAAGGTTGCTTACCGCAATATAAATAATTTTGTCTTTTTTAAGAAATCATTCATTTTCTATATAATTTTCCTGCATATTGCTCATTAAAAGAGGAAAAATGACCTTAAAAGTTGGAATAACAGGTGGTATTGGAACAGGAAAAACTGCAGCAAGTAAAATGTTCGAAGAACTTGGTATACCTGTATTCAATGCGGATAAAGAGGCAAAATGGATAATGAACTCCGATAAAAAGGTAAAAACAAAACTCATAAAATTATTAGGAGAACAAGCTTATATAGACAATGAACTTAACAGACCGTATATCGCAAATAAAATTTTCACGGATAGTTCATTAAAAGCTAAAATGGAAGCAATCGTTCATCCTGCAGTGAGAGACCACTTCATTAATTGGTATACAAGGCAAGAAGCTCCCTATATTTTAAAAGAGGCAGCTCTAATTTACGAAATAGGAGATCATGAAAATTTAGACTATGTAATTGTGGTCGACGCTCCTGAGCATGTTCGGATTGAACGTGTTAAGCAAAGAGATAATAGCACAATAGAAGCCATCCGAAGTAGAATTAAAAATCAAATGAATCAATCCGAAAAGGTCAAACTTGCAAACTTTATCCTAAAAAATGAAAAAGATCTTGAATTCCTTAAATCTCAAGTTTTAGATTTGGATAAAAAGATTCGATTGCTTAAATCCTAATTAGCTTATCAAATCCTCTTCTTCAATCAATCCACCATTATGACACCTAACTATCCTAGCAGGAAAATTTTCCAGTATCCTAAAATCATGGGTGGCAAATAAAACGGAGGTATTGTGAAGTTCCGATAGGTCTCTGAAAAGTTTTAAAATATCATCTGAGGTTTCTGGATCAAGGTTTCCGGTAGGCTCATCAGCCAATATCATTTCCGGTTTATTCAGCAATGCTCTAGCAATTACTACACGCTGTTGTTCTCCTCCTGATATTTCATGAGGCATCTTCTTGCCTATTTTCGGATCCAAGCTTACGAGTTTTAAAACTAAATCCACCCTTTTAGCCATTTTATTGGCATCTGTCCAACCGGTAGCCTTCAATACAAAAATCAAATTATCCGATACTGAACGATCCATCAAAAGATTGAAATCCTGAAAAACAATACCCAGTTTTTTTCTCAATGCCGGAATCTGATTTCGATTTAAGCCTGCAAGCTCGAAGCCAACCATTTCACCACTCCCCCCTTTAAGCGGAATATCAGCATACATAGTTTTTAGCAAGGAAGTTTTTCCTGCTCCCGTTTTACCAATCAGATAAACAAACTCTCCTTTACTGATCTTCAAATTGATACCTTTAAGGATGTGTTTATCTTTTTGGTAGATATCTGCTTGCTTTAGATTGACTATTTCTTTTATCATATGGGATAGTTAGCTTTTAGGATCGTATTTTTGACGAAAAACTTATGAAATATAATTAGAATTATGATTTCATTGAGTTAGTTTTGCAAATAAATTAAGTACCAGATTGTATTGATATGACAAAAATACAAATAATAAGTGTTTTCATAATAGGTTTAGCCATTGCTCTTATTGCATTTTCGGGTAAAGATTATAGTTCTTACTCTACCTTTCAGAAAGCTTCTGAAGCAGAACGAAAAGTAAAAGTTGCTGTAGAACTTGCCTTGGAAGAAGAGATCTACTACGAACCTATGGAAGATCCAAATTTGTTCTCGTTTTTCGCAGTAGATGAAAATGGAGATAAAATGAAGGTACTTTATGCTGGTGCTAAACCTCAGGATTTTGAGCGTTCTGAATCAATAGTTTTAACCGGTAAAGTCAACGGTGAGGTATTTGAAGCTTCTGATATGCTTTTGAAGTGTCCTTCAAAATATACAGACGAGGAAATCAAGATTAAAGGGGAACAAAGCTAAATCAGCACATGCAAGAAATCCAATATATAGGTGAACACTTACTGATAGGTCAATTCGGCCACCTTTCAGTAATCATAGGTTTCGTATTTAGCTTACTGGCTGCATACGCCTATTTCAAGCAAGTAAATAATAAAGAGCAAAGCTGGAACAAACTAGCTCGTATTTCCTTTGCACTACACAGTGTAATGGTCTTTGTTGTCATGGCACTACTTTTTTACATCATGATTGAGCGCTATTATGAATATAATTATGCTTTCAAAAATGTAAATGATGATTTGCCATTCCGCTATATTTTCTCTGCTTTCTGGGCGGATCAGGAAGGTTCCTTTTTATTATGGATGTTTTGGCATGCAGTTCTAGGGCTCATCATACTTTTCCAACGTGGAAAATGGGAAGCTCCTGTACTATCAGTACTTTCAATTGTACAATTTTTCATGTTCTCCATGTTGATGGGTGTCTACATAGGTTTTGGCGAGTTTAGTTTCAAACTCGGCTCCAATCCTTTTATTCTTTTAAGAGAAACAATGAATGCCCCGATTTTTAGCAATGCGGATTATCTGAGTCTTATTGAAGGAAATGGTTTGAATCCATTGCTACAAAACTATTGGATGACAATACACCCTCCAGTTACATTCTTGGGATTTGCTTCATTGACTATTCCTTTTGCCTTTGCAATTGCCGGACTTTGGACAAGAGAGCACAAAGAATTCTTGCGCTATGTTATTTCATGGGCAACCTTTTCAGGAGGTATTTTAGGAACAGGAATCTTAATGGGAGGAGCTTGGGCTTATGAAGCGCTATCATTTGGTGGTTATTGGGCCTGGGATCCTGTAGAGAATATGTCTTTGGTTCCTTGGTTGATGTTGGTAGCGGGAGTACATATAAACTTGATTGCAAGAAAAACGGGTAAGTCTATTAAATCCGTTTATGCATTCTATGTTATAGCATTTATTCTTATTACCTACTCTACCTTCCTTACAAGATCAGGTATTTTGGGAGAAACATCTGTACACGCCTTTACGACTATGGGCTTAGAAAATCAGATGCTGATCATGATTCTGTTTTTTATTTTTGGTAGCTTATGGTTATTCAGGCTTAGGAAAAAAGACTTTGCCACAGATAAAACAGAAGACAATCTATCTGCAAGAGAATTTTGGATGTTTGTAGGTGCATTAGTGCTGGCTTTTTCCGCGCTAATGATCACATTGAGTACTTCACTTCCAGTTTATAATAAGATAAGAGCTATTTTCCAGCCATCCTTTATTGGATCTGTAATTGATGATCCTGTCGATTATTACAACAAATATCAACTTTGGGTGGCCGTTTTCATTGGAATCCTATCCGGTGTTGGGCAGTATTTAAGATGGAAGGAAAGTAGATTTGAAAAATACCTAAAGAAGTTTAGTGTATCCATGGGGATATCCATTGCAGGTGCAACTATACTTACCATTCTATTCGGTTCATGGATGGACATGCATGCATGGCAATATTGGGTATTATTATTCGCATCATTTTATACAGTATCTGCTAATCTGGATTATATGATTCGCTTATCCAAGCTAAATCCAAGAGCAGTTGCATCCTCTTTATCTCATTTAGGATTTGGAATCATGGTAATTGGATCCCTTGCATCCGGATTGAATAAATTTCATATTTCTTCAAATCCATTTGCGCAAAGAGGCCTTTTATCGGAAGAGCGTCTGGCAAAAAATGTAATGCTATTCAAAAACATGCCAATGTTTATGAGTGGCTATAAGGTTACCTATGCGGATGATTACTTTGAAGGAAACAATCGTATTTACGATATAAAATTTGAGCAATTAGACTCGATGGGGCAGCCAGTGGATTCATTTACACTACACCCTACTGCCTTATATAATAACACCATTACAAAGGTTGCTGCATTTAATCCATCTACACTGCACACGTTGTCCAAGGATATTTTCACCTATATCGCATCAATCCCACAGATTGAAGCGGACATGGAGATCGCAAGACAAAAAGAAGATAGCCTAGAATATGTTGCATTAGACCTAATGGAAAATGCCCCAGCCTTCTTCCGTGATACTGTAGTCGTAGGCGACTCTACAGTGATTCGCACCTACGAACTTAATCTTTTACAGGTATTAAATGAGCCTACGCATGCTGATTATGTGGCTCAGGAAAATGAAATATCATTTTCACCTAGAATATCTGTATTCGACACTTATTATGATAGTACATACATCGTAGAACCTACGGTGACCTTAAGAGGTCAGGCCGTATATTCCTACAATGTTCACCTTCAAGATTTAAGTCTGAAATTCAAGGTTGAAGAAGAAGCCTTGAAGTATGCTTTTGTTATGGAAGAGGACTTAGACTATAAGACCTATGAATTTGGGAAAGATGAGGTTCTTGAAATAAATGGGCACACCATCCAATTTACTGGCTTTATCCCAAATCCTAAAAGTGTTGATTATGTCCCTGAAGAAGGTGATGAAGCACTTTGGGCACGATTCTTAGTGGACAACAAACAAGAAGTAAAACCAATTGTTTGCATAAGAGGCAATAACTTCCTGACATACAAGGCAATAGACAAAGGAACTGGACTTCATTTAAAGCCTCTTCGAATCAACCTATCCGAAGATGGAAAAGATGCTAAGCTATTGATGTCCATTGCAATGGAAGATAAAGCGGAGGCGATGAATATCCCAATAGGGGTTGCTCATGCTCCCCGTACAGACTTCGTTGTTCTTGAGTCCATTGTATTCCCAGGTATAAACCTATTCTGGGTAGGATCAATTGTAATGCTTATCGGTTTATTTATTGGTGTTTGGAACCATAGACTGAGAAAGCAAGTTTCATAATACATGGAAAGTATGCACTCTATTAACGCTGTTAATCTGGTTGGATCTGGTAATGTTGCCTGGGTTCTTGGAGCAGCGTTAAAAGAGTCTGGAATACTTATAAATGCAGTCATTGCAAGAAATAAAGATAAAGCAGAAGCGCTAGCAAGGCTACTAGATAGCCAAGCATTGACCTTTGAAGATAAGTTACCTGAAGCTGACTTAATCCTTTTAACCGTATCGGATGATTCAATACAGCAAGTTTCTGAGCGATTGGCAAAGCAAACTTCCATTGAATCTTTAATTGCCCATACCTCTGGGTCCAAACCCACTACCCTTTTAAGTCCATTTAACAGACAAGCATCTTTCTATCCGCTACAGACCATGACCAAAGGAAATACTGTAGATTTCAACAAGGTCCATTTTTGTGTATACACAAAAGAAGAGTCTCATTTAAATGCCTTAAAAGCATTAGCCGGAAGGATTTCCAAGCATGTACATGTCCTGGACGATCAACAAAGAGCTTTCTTGCACCTTTCAGCGGTAATGGTCAATAATTTTTCCAACTTGT